>JAUVNV010000092.1 GCA_030599515.1 Acidimicrobiia bacterium | reverse complement strand
AGCAAGACATAAGTAGCAAGACATAAGTAGCAAGACATAAGTAGCAAGACACAAGTAGAGAGACAGAAGATCAGGCACTTCTTGGAGCTTTCTACTTTCTACTACCCATCCCAACCGCTCTTGCGACCGCATCCCCCATCTCCGTCGTCGACACCGTGGGGCCGGTGCCCGCGATGTCGGCGGTGCGGAGACCGGCTGCGAGGACGTTGTCGACAGCGGTCTCGACTGCAGCGGCCGGTTCGGTGAGATCGAGCGAATGCCGGAGTGCCATCGCCGCGGCCAGGATCGTCGCAAGCGGATTCGCCAGGTTCCTGCCCGCGATGTCCGGCGCCGAGCCGTGGACCGGCTCGTAGAGTCCGGGTGGTCCGTCTCCGATGGAGGCGGACGGGAGGAGACCGAGGGAGCCCGGCAGCATCGATGCCTCGTCGGTCAGGATGTCGCCGAACAGGTTCCCCGTCACGACCACGTCGAAATCCCGCGGGCGTGACAACAGGTGCATCGCCATCGCGTCCACCAGGACCACCTCGTAGGCCACGTCGGGGAACTCATCCTCCATGACCCGTTCGGCCGTTCGTCGCCACAGACGCGACACCTCGAGCACGTTGGCCTTGTCGACGGACGTGAGCTTGCTTCGACGCCTTCGGGCCGCCTCGGCAGCGACCCGAACAACCCGTTCGATTTCCGGTACCGAGTAGACCATCTCGTTCCTCGCGACCGTCCCGTCGTCGGAGAGCGAGGACGGACCGAAGTAGATGCCGCCCGTCAACTCGCGAACGAACAGGATGTCGACACCGGAAGCATCCCGAAGCGGAGACGCAGTTGGGAAGTGAACCTGGATGGGACGGAGGTTCACGTAGAGGCCGAGTTCGGATCGGATTCCGAGCAGGCCGTCTTCAGGCCTCGTCTTCGCCGTCGGATCGTCCCAACGTGGACCACCGACGGCACCGAGGAGAATCGCGTCCGACGAGCGGCACGCTTCGACGGTCGCGGAGGGGAGGGGATCACCCGTCGCGTCGATCGCTGCGCCACCGATGAGGTGTTCATCGAACGTGAAGGTCAGTCCGAAGCGGATCGCAACCGCCTCGAGAACCTTCTTCGCTTCGGTAACGACCTCGGGCCCGATGCCATCGCCCGGCAGGACGACGAAGTGGCTCATCGGACACCGGTCTCCAAAGCGCCGTTCCGATCGACGAGGGCCTTGTTCAATGCTGCAACGAAGGCTCGAGCGGAGCCTTCGACGACGTCGGTCGAGACGCCACGACCCGAGTAGGTCGTCGGTCCCGTCTGGATGATGACGTTCACTTCTGCCATGGCGTCTGCCCCGGAGGTGTAGGGGACAACCCGGTAGTCCAGCAGCGTCGCCGGGAAACCGAATGCATCCTGAAGTGCGACGAAGGCGGCGTTCACCATGCCGTCGCCCTTGGCGCTGACCTCGATCGGTTCATCTCCCCGTGTGACCCGGACGGTCGCGACCGGGGTCTCCCGGTCACCACCTCTGAGGTGGAGGCCGATCAGGTTCACGACGTCGGCGGCGATCCCGGTCTCTTCCTCGATGATTCCCCTGAGACCTTCTTCGCCGATCTCGCCCTTGCGGTCGGCGAGTTCCTTGAATCGATCGAATGCGCGCTGGAAATCAACGTCCTCGAGCACGATACCCATCTTGTCGAGAGTGTCTGCGAACGCGGCTCGGCCGGAGTGCTTCCCGAGAACGAGCAGCGACCGCTGCCCCACCTCGGCCGGGTCCATGATCTCGTAGGTCTCCCGGTGTTTCAGGACACCGTGCTGGTGGATGCCCGCCTCATGAGCGAAGGCGTTTCTCCCGACGACGGCCTTGTTGAACTGCACCGGATAGCCGGTCAGCCGGGACACGAGACGTGACGTTTCGAAGATCTGGGTGGTGTCTGCGCCGACGTCGACACCGAAGTAATCACGGCGAGTCCGCACCGCCATGATGATCTCCTCGGTCGACGTGTTCCCTGCTCGCTCTCCGATGCCGTTCACGGCACACTCGATCTGCCTGGCACCGGCTGCGATCGCGGCCAGGGAGTTCGCTACGGCCATGCCGAGGTCGTTGTGGCAGTGTGTCGAGATGATCACGTTCTCGTCGCCGTTGCGAACCTCGCGAACGACGCGTTCGATCAGGGCGGCGAATTCGATCGGCATTGAGTAGCCGACGGTGTCGGGGATGTTGATCGTGGTGGCACCTGCGGCGACCGCTGCCTTGCACGTCTCGATCACGAAATCAGGATCTGAACGCGTTGCGTCCTGAGGTGAGAACTCAACATCATCGGAGTACGTCTTCGCCCGTTTCACGCCTTCGATGATCGAAGTGAGCGCTTCGGATGGCGTGATGTTCATCATCCTCTCCATGTGGATCGGAGAGGTCGACATGAACACGTGGATTCGCGATCTCTCAGCGGCGGCCAACGACTCTGCAGCACGATCGATGTCGTCGGGATGGGTTCTGGCAAGTGCTGCGATGACCGGACCGCGCACCTCAGCGGCGATCCGACGGATGGCTTCGAAGTCCCCGGGCGACGAGGCGGCAAATCCGGCCTCGATGATGTCCACTTTCAAGCGGGCGAGCTGGGTCGCGATCGCGACTTTGTCGTCGGGGGAGAGAGCGATCCCCGGCGCCTGCTCCCCATCACGCAAGGTGGTGTCAAAGATGACCAAGCGTTCAGACATCTGTCAGACTCCGATCCCGGCTGCCGGCTCGGCGCCGTCGTTGAACCCGACTTCAAGCCTCAAGCTCCAAGCCTCAAGATCCGGTCGGGGGTGCTGTCTTGCAGCTTGCAGCTTGCAGCTTGTTGCCGATCTCATACGTCGTCCGCCGGTACCTTGTCGACCAGGAAGGGCATCAACGGCCGCAGTTCGCGACCCACGCGCTCGACCGGATGTTCTGAGACCGCCATCCTGGCGGCGAGGAGGTTCGGCGCACCGGCGCGGTACTCGGCCATCCATTCCCTGGCGAACTCACCGGTTTGGATCTCGTCGAGGATCTTCCGCATCTCCGCCTTGGTCTCGTCTGTCACGATCCGTGGGCCGCGGGTGATGTCGCCGTACTCGGCGGTATCTGAGACCGAGTGGCGCATCCAGGAGATCCCGCCCTCGTAGAGGAGATCGACGATCAGCTTCAGTTCGTGGAGTACTTCGAAGTACGCCATCTCTTCGGCGTAACCGGCCTCGGTGAGGGTCTCGAACGCGGCGCGAATCATCGAGTCGATGCCACCGCAGAGGATGACTTGCTCGCCGAAGAGGTCGGTCTCGGCTTCGTCGCTGAACGTCGTCTCGATCACGCCGGCCCTCGTGCCGCCGATCCCGTGTGCGTAGGAGAGGGCCACGGCCTTCGCGTCGCCCGTGGCGTCCTGGTGGACGGCGATGAGAGCGGGGACACCGCTCCCATCGACGAACTGGCGCCGGACGAGGTGGCCGGGTCCCTTGGGAGCGATCATCGCGACGTCGACGTCCGGCGGGGGAGTGATGTAGCCGAACCGGATGCTGAAGCCATGAGCGAAGAGCAAGAGATTGCCGGCGTCGAGGTTCGGAGCGATGACCTCGTCGTAGAGATCGGGCTGAACCTGGTCCGGGACGAGGACCATGATGACGTCGGCCCAATCGACGGCCGTTGCCGGGTCGACGACCTTGATCCCGGCTTCGGCGGCTCGGTTCGCCCGGGGAGAGCCGTCTCGCAGACCGACGACGACGTCGACTCCGGAGTCCTTGAGGTTCATCGCGTGGGCATGACCCTGGCTCCCGAATCCAAGAACCGCGACCTTGCGGCGGGCGATCAGCGCCGGGTTGGCGTCCCCTTC
Source organism: Acidimicrobiia bacterium (assembly GCA_030599515.1). Taxonomy (GTDB): domain Bacteria; phylum Actinomycetota; class Acidimicrobiia; order Spongiisociales; family UBA5794; genus JAHEEL01. Next base: position 5,250 of record JAUVNV010000092.1, on the reverse strand, counting down.
GTAGTACATCGTCGGCATGGGGCCTCCTCAGGCGCTCTTCGACTGGCTCTTCGCGGTCTTCTGATCTCTCGCCAGAGCGATGCGGCCGGACTTGGCGAGCGAGGTGACACCGTATGTGCTCATCAACTGAAGGAAATCGGCCAGCCGGTCCGGTGGACCCGTGACTTCGAACGTGATCGTCGTCACGCCGACGTCAACCGCCTTCGCATCACAGACACGGGCGGCATCGAGGATCTCACCTCGAAGTTTCGGGCTTGCGTTGACCCGCACGAGCATGATCTCCCGCTCGATCGCCGTTCCGGGCTCGAACTCGGTGACCTTCACAGTGTGGACCAGCTTGTAGAGCTGTTTGACGATCTGCTCCATCTCCGGACCGTCGACGACCACAGTCATGCGGGACATCGTGGGATCCTCGGTGGGGCCCACGGTGAGCGAGTGGATGTTGAAGCCTCGTCTGGCGAACATCGTCGACACCCGTGCGAGCACGCCCGGCTTGTTCTCGACGAGGACTGCGATGACGTGTTTCACGCGGGGTCCTCTCTGCTCATGAAGTCCTCCCTGCTCAGGGCGATGTCGTCGTTCGATCCTCCTGCGGGCACCATCGGGAACACCATGGCTTCCGGGTCGCAGATGAATTCGATCAGGACGGGGCGGTCGTTGATGGCGAGCGCTTCTTCGAGCACCGCGGCCACCTGATCGGGCCGGTCGGCACGAAGGCCGACGGCGCCGCATGCCTCGGCGAACATCGCGAAATTCGGTGTGATGGGGGAGAGTTCGGTCTGCGATAGCCGTCCGTCGTAGAAGAGGGTCTGCCACTGCTTCACCATGCCCAACGAGGCGTTGTTCAACAGGGCGACCTTGATCGGGATGTTCTCAACCGACGCCGTGATGAGTTCGGTGCCCGTCATCTGGAAGCACCCGTCTCCATCGACGGCGAAGACGATCTCATCGGGTGTCCCGACCTTGGCGCCGATCGCAGCCGGGATCGCGTACCCCATCGTTCCGAGGCCTCCGGAGTTGATCCATCGCCGTGGCTCTTCGAAGCCCCAGAACTGTGATGCCCACATCTGGTGCTGTCCGACACCCGCCACGATCGTTGCGTCGCCACCGGTGAGGCGGTGGAGCTCCTCGATCACGTACTGCTGCTGGATCGGACCTTCGGGGTCCTGGTCGTATGCGAGGGGGTACATGGTCTGCCAGTCGCGCAACGTGGCGAGCCAGGAGTCCCGGCTTGGCTGAGCATCGCGACGTTCGGTCTCGGCGATCAGCTGCTCGAGCACCGCTTTAGCGTCTCCGACGATCGGTACGTCGGCGAAGCGGTTCTTGCTGATCTCAGCGGGGTCGACGTCGACGTGGATGATCTTCGCCTCGGGGGCGAAGTGCTTGAGGTCGCCGGTGATCCGATCATCGAAGCGCGCACCGATCGTGATGAGCAGATCGGAGCGCTGCATGGCGATCGTCGCCGTGTAGTTGCCGTGCATGCCCGGCATGCCGAGGTTCAGCCGATGGGAGTCCGGGAAGATGCCTCTGGCCATCAGCGTCGTGACCAGCGGCACGTTGATCAGTTCGGCGAACTCCTTCAGTTCGTCGGCTCCACCGGCGGCGACGACGCCGCCACCGACGTAGAGGACGGGATGCTCCGACTGCTCGATGAGATCCACGGCCGCCTTGACCTGGCGAGGATGGCCCTTGACCGCGGGCTTGTATCCCGGGAGGTTGATCTCACCCGGCCGGTGCCACGTCATCGTTGCGGCGAGTATGTCCTTCGGCAGATCCACGAGGACAGGACCCTTTCTCCCGGTGGATGCGAGGTGGAACGCCTCCCGGATCGCGTCCGGGATGTCGTCGGCACTCGTGACAAGCGAGTTGTGTTTCGTGGCGGGCATCGACATGCCCCACGTGTGTGCCTCCTGGAAGGCGTCGTTCCCGATCGACGTGGTTGCGACCTGGCCCGTGATGGCGACCATCGGGACGGAGTCCATGTAGGCGTCCTGGAGCGCTGTGAGGAGGTTCGTCGCCGCCGGGCCCGACGTCACCATGGCCACACCGACGCGGCCCGTGGCGTGGGCATATCCAGACGCCATATGACCGGCGCCCTGCTCGTGACGGGCGAGAACGTGACGGATCGGGGATTCGATGATCGGGTCGTAGGCCTTGAGGATCGCCCCGCCCGGCATGCCGAAGACGACCTCCACCCCCTCGTACTCGAGCGATCGGATGAGCGCCTGAGCGCCGGTGAGTTGTTCTGGCATGGTGTTGCTCCGGATACAAGAAACCCCCCGTTTGACACGGAGGGTCAGGCACACACGTTGAGTCGTGTGCGCCTAGGTGATAAGGACTAGGAACAGATTGTCGGTCACGGTCATGTTGGCTTCCGTCGGGAGCCTGCGATTATGGCAGGACGAGGAGACCTGTCAAGGACGTCATGAGTATCGCCAAACAGCTTCGTCTGGTTCTCGGTCCGGCAATCGATGCGGCCCGTGCGGCTCTCAGAGACCTGGACGACGACGACATTCCCGGTCGCCTCCGGGCGATTGCAAAGAAGGGCGACGGGACGCTCCCCGTACCTCTCGTCAAGACCCTGCTCCGCAGGATCGACGAGGACGACTGGTTTCGAACGAAGGTCGTGGAGTCGTTCGATCGGATCGGGACCGAGGATCCGACCTCATCCGCATATCTGCATCGCGAGCCGGGGTGGTGGATGGCGGTTGCCGAATCGGTGGCCACGCAGGCGGCGTCCGACGATGGTGACCGCGTTCGGCAACTCCAGGCGAAACTCGAGGAGGCGCGAACACGCAGTCGATCTGAGCGGGTGAAGATGAAGTCGCTCAAGAGACAAGTGACGGATGCTGAGAAGGGCTCGCAGGCTGTGATCGCCGGCCGGCTCGACCCGCTCAAGGCAGCCGTTGCCGAGGCGCGGTCCGAATGTGATCGGGCAGAGAATCGAGTTCTTGGATTGCGGGCCGCCGTGGAAGAGGCGCACGAAGAACGACGAGAGGCAGAGCGGATCGCTGCGATGTACTCGGAACAAGTTCGATCAGCAAAGCGTGAAGTGGCCGAGCTGCGTCGATCCGTTGAAGCCGGTGCATCCCAGTCGATCCCTCGTGATCCGCTCGAGATCGCTCGATGGCTCGACCGGGCCGTAGCGACGCTCACTCCGTTTCGGGAGGCGGCCATGGCTGCGTCCAACGTCGGGGGGAGAGAAGGGGATCGCATACCGGCGATACCGGCCGGAGTCGCTCCAGATACCGCCGCGTCGATCGAGGCGCTGTCGGGTCTTGACGGCGTAATGGTCCTGATCGACGGTCACAACCTGCTTGGCGTGCTCGACGCGTCGACGATGGCGACCGGTCGTGCACGGAGGGAATTGGTCACCCGTCTCGGCAAACTCGACCGTCACCTCGGCGAAGCAACCATCGAAGTCGTCTTCGATTCGGATCTCATCGACGGCCGGCCGGTCACCGTGACGGAGGGCGGCGTCGTCATTCGATTCACCGATGTGGAGGTCATCGCCGACGACGTGCTTGTGGATCTGGCTGCCGAGTACGGCGCTGCCGCGATCGTGATCTCCGACGACCGCGACGTCAGAGACCGCTCCGCCCGCCACGGTGCGACCGTGCTCTGGGCGAAGGCACTGGCAGCCTGGCTGTGAGGTCTGCTTCACAGGCCGGTCGATAGCTGACAGCTGACAGCTGACAGCCAGAAGGGAATGCAGGACAGCCTTCGCTGTTCACTGTCCGCTATCTGCTAAAGGACCAGTTCTGCGAGGGTTCGGACGGTTGGGAGATCCGTCGTAGCGGCGATGAGCGTTGTGATCCCGGATTCCTTCCACACGTCGAGCCGGTCGGCGATCCGATCTCGCGAACCGACGAGGCTCACTTCGTCGACGAGTGCGTCGGGCACCGCTCGCATCGCTTCCAGCTTGTGGCCGGCGAGGTAGGCCTCCTGGATGCGGTCGGCCGCCTCGCCGTATCCGTAGCGGTGGGCGAGGTCGTGGTAGAAGTTCTTCCCCTTCGCTCCCATCCCTCCGATGTACAAGGAGATCATCGGCTTGGCGGCGAGGAAGGCCCGATCGAGGTCGTCATCGAGGGACACGAACACCGAGACGGCGGTGTCGAACCGGTCGGCCTTGCCCTCTTGCGCGGATCGTGCGAAGCCCTCGTCGAGGAGGGGTCGGAAGACGCTGCGTGCCTGCTCGGGTGAATAGAAGACCGGGAGCCACCCATCGGCGATTTCCGCGGTCAGACGGACGTTGCTCGGCCCGATAGCTGCAAGGTAGATCGGCAGGTTCCGGTTGCGGGGTTTGGAGATGAGTTTGAGCGCCTTGCCCATTCCTGTGGAGCCCGGTCCCCGGTAGGGCATCTGGTAGTAATCACCGTCGAATTCGACCGGCTCATCCCCGGCAAGGATCTTCCGGACGATCTCGACGTACTCCCTGGTCACCCGGAGCGGTTTCCCAAACGGACGGCCGTGCCAGCCCTCGACGACCTGCGGTCCGGAGACTCCGAGACCGAGGAGGAAACGACCGCCGGACATCTCGTCGAGGGTCGCCGCGGTCATGGCCGTCATGGCGGGTGTTCGCGCCGGCATCTGGAGGATCCCGGATCCGAGTCTGATCCGCTCAGTGCGGGCGGCGAGGTAGGCGAGTGGGGTGACGGCGTCCGATCCGTAGGCCTCGGCCGTCCACACGGAGTCGTAGCCGAGACGCTCGGCCTCCGTCACCAGGGTCGTATCGCCGGCAAGCGCTGTTCCCCAGTAGCCGAGGTTGAGTCCGAGACGCACCTCTGGGCCTCAGGCCTCGTCGTAGCGAACGGCTGTGACCGCCGTCTCGTCACCGGATACCACCGTAGCGCCACCACCGCAGAGTGGGCACCGCAGCAGGGTCGCGTCCTCGCTCTCGCGATCCTTGCCGCACGCGTCACAGTGGACGACGAGCGGTGTCTCGACGATCTCGAGTTCCACGCCCTCGACAGGAGTGTCTTTGGTGGCGATCTCGAATCCGAACCGCAACGAGTCCGCGACGACGGCGCTCAACGGTCCGATCGAGACGGTAACCCCGGTGAGTGTCCCCCCTTCGGGTACGGCGGCCAGTGCCGCGCCGATGACATTGCGTGCGATCCCAACCTCCTGCATGGAGTGGACGGTACTCGGTATTCGGTATTTGGTATTCGGTATTCGGTATCCGGTATTCGGTATCCGGTATTCGGTATCCGGTATCCGGTATTCGGTATCCGGTATCCGGTATCCGGT
>JAUVNV010000187.1 GCA_030599515.1 Acidimicrobiia bacterium | reverse complement strand
ACGACCCCCCTGCCCCACTAGCCCCGATTCTTCATGGGGTGTGGTTGGTTGTGGTGTTGGGGTCCGCGAAAACGCCCTCCTGGCAAGGGATACTGGTGGTGTCAAGCCAATCAGGATGCCAAACAGGAGGGCACTTCGGAGATGAACGCTAACAGCACCCGCAGCGTGGTCGTGGAACCCGGCGGGACCCAGGTCGTTGGCCATGTCGGATTGCATGCGTTGGGGTCGTTCGCAGACCGACTCTCGATCGGCGAAGCCTTGTCAGAAGCGGTGGGATGGTCGGGTTCGGGGACCCCGATCCATGACCGGGGTCGGGTCCTGTCCCATACGATGTTGATGCTTGCTGGTGGCGGCGACTCATGCGCCGACATCGAGATGCTCTCCTCGCAAGAGCGCCTGTTCGGTGAGGTGTGTTCGGATACGACGCTGTATCGCACCTTCACCAACACCCTCACCCCGGACGTTGTCGAGTCGGCTCGCCAAGCAATGGCGCAGGTTCGCAGCAACGTGTGGAAGCGTCTTCCGTCGATCACCGACAGCGACGCAGTGATCCTCGATGTTGATGCGACCCTTGTTGAGATCCACTCGGAGAACAAACAGGGCACCGCTGCGAACTACAAGGGCGGGTACGGGTTCCACCCGTTGTTCTGTTTCGCCGACGGCACCGGTGACGCCCTGTCGGGGATGTTGCGGCCGGGGAATGCGGCGGCGAATGACACGGCGGATCTCCTCAGAGTGGTCGACGACGCCGTCTCCCAGCTCCCCGCCGGGATCGCTGCGGGCCACCAGTCCGGCGACGACGAAGATCTGGCGACACGCCGGGTGGTGGTGCGTTCCGATTCGGCGGGCGGCACTAAAGCATTCACCACCGGCCTACGCAGACGCCGCATCGGTTTCACCGTCGTTACCCGTTCCCAGACTGCGGTATCGGCGGCGATCACGATCGCGAACGAAGACCCGGACCGGTGGGAGACCGCTGTGAACCAGGACGGCAGCGAGATCGAACCCTCCGACCGTGGCCTGACCACCGCGGTGTGTGAGGTCACCGATCTCATCGACCTGGACGGGTGGCCGGACCGGACCCGGGTGATCATCCGTCGGCAACCGAAACACCCCGGAACGCAGATCACACTGCTGCCTGATTTGGAGTATCGGTTCTGGGGCCATTACACCGACCAGGAAGGCGACCCCGTCGAACTCGACCGGCAGATACGCGCTCACGCCCACGTCGAAGACCACATCCAGAGGTTGAAGGACTCCGGGTTGGAACGGTTCCCGTTCACCGGTTGGGAAGCGAACCAGGCGTGGCTCCAGACCGTCATGTGGGCAGCCGACCTCGCCACCTGGTTCCAACTCCTCTGCCTGACCGGGCCGCTCGCCAAAGCGAAACCGAGACGGCTCCGCTGGACGTTCTGGCACGCCCCCGCCCGAATCATCTCAACAGCGAGACGCGACGTAGTGCGCATCCTCGACGGATGGCCCACCGCCGACGCCATCATCGGCGCCTACCGGGCCATCGCCGCACTCACCTGACCCCCGTCGCCGTCGACACGACAACCCGCAGACCCCGCGGGTTGGATAGACACGCCCCGACACGCCCAAACGACGTGCCGAACCGGTCGCGGACTCCGCCAACAACGACATCCCCACCCCCCGGCCACGAACAACCCACCCGACAACCCGAAAACCGCCACATCACACCACCCCATGAATAATCGGGGCTAGTCTGGCAGCGCTCAGGTTCGGAGGAAACGGTGCACGACGTCGTCATCATTGGTGGAGGTCCGGGCGGCTACGCGGCGGCTCTCTACGCCCACAACTTCGGGCTTTCTGTGGCACTTGTCGAGAAGGACCGGGTCGGCGGTACTTGCCTCGTGCGGGGTTGCATACCGGCCAAGACGTGGCTCCAAACGGCATCGGTGTTCCAGACTGTCGCTCGCTCATCCGAGTTCGGCGTCGCTTCGTCCGAACCGGTTCTCGACTGGTCGGCCGCGCTGGCACGAAAGAACCAGATCGTGGACGGCCTCGTCAAGGGTCTGTCCGGTCTCCTGAAGACCCGAGGAATCGATGTTCACAACGGGTTCGGCCGGGTCGTCGATGGCGGGGTCGAAGTGACGGCGATCGATGGGACGGCAACGATCCTGCCGGGCGCAGCGACCGTCATCGCAACCGGCTCCGTCCCTCGCACGATTCCCGGTTATGGGATCGACGGAGAACGGATCGTCACCAGTGATCACGCCCTCGACTGGGATCGCCAACCCGATCGCGTCGCGGTGATCGGAGCCGGAGCGATCGGAGCGGAATTCGCGTCGATGCTTGCCGACGTTGGGAGCGAGGTATTCCTCTTCGAGGCGCTCGAGCAGATCCTCCCCGGCATGGAACCTGAAGCGGCCAAAGCCGTCGGGCGGTCGTTCCGGAAGAAGCGCATCAAGATCAAGACCGGCATCCAGGTCGGTGCGCCCCGATTCACTGCCACGGGGGTGATGGTTCCGGTCGGCGATGAATCTGTTGAGGTCGATGTGGTTCTGGTCGCTGTGGGTCGCGCACCGGTGACCGAAGGGATCGGCCTCGAGACGGTTGGAATCGATACCGACCGGGGCTTCATCCCGGTCGATCTCGACACGATGCAGACTGCGGTTTCGAACGTCTACGCCGTCGGTGACATCGTTGCGGGGACCGCACAGCTGGCCCACGTCGGTTTCGCGGAAGCCATCGCGGCGATCACCCACATCGCGACAGGTGAGACTGCGGCGGTCAACTATCGGGCGGTTCCGATGGTCGTCTACACGCATCCGGAAGCGGCAGCGGTCGGCCTCACGGAAGCCCAGGCGATCGAGCAAGGGTTCGATGTCGAAGTGACGAATCACGGAATGCGTGGTGTCGGTCGGGCCATCATCCACGGTGAGACCGGTGGAGTGGTCAAGATCATCGCTCAGAAGGACGGTCCGATTCTGGGGGCTACCGTGGTCGATCCGATCGCAGGCGAGATCATTCATGAGTTGATGTACGCGGTCGGCTGGGAAGCCCTCCCTTCGGAAGCTGCAGCGTTCATTCATGCCCATCCCACGATCTCCGAAGGCATCGGCGAGACGTTGCTCGTTGCTGCCGGACGGCCGTTGCACTGAAGATGAGAACTGAAGCCCGGACACGAAGGAGCACGAACGAATGTCCGTGACGGTGACGATGCCACAACTCGGCGAGACGGTGACCGAGGGGACGATCCTGAGCTGGGCCAAGCAGGTCGGCGAGTCGATCGCGGAGGATGAAGTGCTTGTTGAGATTTCGACCGACAAGGTCGATACCGAGATGCCCTCACCGGCGTCCGGCGTGATCAGCAAGATCCTCGTCCAAGCCGGCGAGACCGTGGCCGTGGGAACAGAGATAGCGGTCATCGGCGACGCTGCCGAGATGGTGACTCCCGAGGAGCCGACGATCGACGCGACGGGTACTCCGGCGATGGGTCCGACGGGTACTCCGGCGATGGGTCCGACGGGTACTCCGGCGATGGGTCCGACGGGTACTCCGGGCGAAGTAGCACCCGCCGCGGTGCCACCGGCGCCAACTCCTGCACCGGTGTTCTCCGGCGATTCGTCACGGCGAGCCATCCTTTCGCCCGTAGTGCGTCGTCTGGCGGCCGAGCACGACGTCGATCTCGACCTTGTCCCCGGAAGCGGTGATGGGGGACGCATCACAAGAAGGGACGTCGAGCTGTACATGGCGGCGGCACCAGCAATTCCCACTGAGACGGCTCCAGTTCCGGCAGCCGACGTCACGACCGTTCATCCTCCGCCACCGGCTCCCGAGACGGAAGCCGAAGAAGCGGCCCCGGTTCCAGCCCCGGCGCCGGAACCGATCGCCGAAGCTCTTCCGCCGACGGTTGCAGCGGCATCTGCTGCAACCGCCGTCACCACGGATGGGACGGCTGTGCCTCCGACGAAGGTGACGATCACCACCGGGGGTGGTGACGAGGTTGTCGAGATCCCGCGCCTGCGCCGCACGATCGCCGACCACATGATCCATGCCAAACGCACCGCCGCCCACGTCTGGACGTCGATCGAGGTCGACTACGAGCAAGTCGAGCACGTCCGGGCGGCACATCGCGACCGGTTCAAGGCTGAGGAAGGATTCTCCCTGACGTACCTTCCATTCATCGCTCGAGCGATGATGGATGCGCTCTCCGCTTTCCCCGTCGTGAACAGCTCATTGGATCTCGAAGCAGGAACAGTTACGTACCACCACGGCGTGAATCTCGGTATCGCCGTCGATCTCGACACGCAGGGACTGCTTGTCGCGACCGTGCGAGGAGCCGACGGGCTGACGTTGAAGGGTCTCGCCCGCAGCATTCGACAGATCGCGGAGAAGGCTCGAGACGGCGCTCTCGAACCGGATGACATCGCCGGCAGCACGTTCACGATCACCAATCCCGGACCGTTCGGCTCGTACTTGAGCGCTCCGATCATCAACCTGCCGAACGTCGCGATCCTGTCGACAGACACGATCAAGAAGCGCCCGACCGTGGTGACGTTGCCGGATGGCACCGACACCATCGCGGTCCGTCGCATCGGCTACTTGGGCCTCACATGGGACCACCGCGCGCTCGATGGATCGATCGCCACGCAGTTCCTCAACCGGATTCAGACGAACCTCGAGACCTGGGATTGGGACCAGGAGCTTCGATGATCGAGGGAGGGGCGCGTCTTCGAGTCCGGTGGTTTGGCCGCGTCCCGTACAGCGAAGCACTCGACCTCCAGCGGGCATTCTGGGACGGGCGAGCAACCGGACGCTCAGGCGATGACTACCTCCTGCTCCTCGAACACCCGCACACCTACACGGTGGGCCGTAACGGAGACGGTTCGAACTTGAGGATCGCGGAGGATGACCTCGGCACCATCGGGGCCCGACTCGTATTCACCGATCGGGGCGGAGACATCACGTATCACGGCCCCGGTCAACTCGTCGGATACCCGATCGTCGCCGTGCCAACGCTGTCTGACGGCTGGGACGCCGTCGGTCACCTCCGACGCATCGAGACAATGCTGATTTCGACCTTGGCCGACCTGGGGATCGTGGCATGGGCGGAGGATGGCTTCACGGGAGTCTGGACCGACCAGGGGAAGGTCGCGGCGATCGGGGTGAAGATCTCGAGCGGT
>JAUVNV010000204.1 GCA_030599515.1 Acidimicrobiia bacterium | reverse complement strand
TCAGCAATCGTCCGATCAAACGAAGCCCTCGTCGGCCCGCCGCCGAAGGCGGCAAGAGCGGAAGGAGTCGCACCACCGGGTTGAGATCAGCACCGAAGTGATCAGCGTCCGACCTTCGGTACCATTCCACCACCCATGTCCCACCCCACCGTGCTCGAGGTCGTCCCCGGGAGTCCCGCCAATGCAGCCGCGCTCGAGGTTGGCGACGAGGTCGTCGCCGTCAACGGCGTGGTTCCAACCGACGTCATCGAGTATCAACAGCTCATCGACGATCCCGACCCGCAGCTCACCGTGCTCAGAGCGGGTGAGAAGACGACGATTCACCTCGACAAGGCCGCCGGCGAGCTCGTCGGGCTCCGTTTGAATGCCTCGATCTTCGACCGGGTCCAGACCTGCGACAACCATTGCGAGTTCTGTTTCATCTATCAACTCCCCCCGGGGATGCGTCAGTCGCTCTACCTCAAGGACGACGACTACCGCCTCTCGTTCCTCTACGGGAACTTCACGACATTGACCCGCTTCACAGAGCTCGATCTCGCCCGGGTCGTCGAAGAGCGGCTCGGCCCGCTGTACGTCTCGATTCACGCCACTGATCCCGAAGTGCGAACCCGGATGCTGAGGAACACCCGGGGGGCGACTTCTCTTCGTTGGCTCAGAGCGCTTCTCGACCACGGGGTCACCGTGCACGGGCAGATCGTGCTCTGCCCCGGTATCAACGACGGCGCCACGCTCGAGCGAACGGCGGCAGAGATCCTGGCTCGCTACTCCGGGTTGGCGTCCGTCGGGATCGTGCCGCTCGGTCTGTCCCGCTTCAACACCGAGCAGAGCCTCCACGTCCACACCAGCAGCGAGGCCGGCAACGATCTGAACACGATCCACTTCTGGCAAGATGAGTCGATGCGCCGACTCGGGAGACGAATGTTCTTCGCTTCCGACGAGCTGTACCTGGTTGCGGAGCGCGACGTTCCGCCCCGGAACGCGTACGAGGACTTTCCGCAGCACGAGAATGGAATCGGCATGGTCCGGACCTTCACCGATGAGATCACCGTCCTCTCCACTGGGGGAGAGACGTTCTTTCCGCTCGTCACGGGCGAATGGAGGGCGATCCCCTCGGCGCCGAGCGAGGGATATCGCGCGCCCCGCCACATCGGTTCGGATCCCGCAGCTGCTGAAGCAGGACCCGTCGGAATCCTCACAGGATCCTATGGGGCGGCATCGCTCCAGCCGCTGTTGCCACAGCTTGAACGCCTCAGCGGCCGGTCGCTGCGACTCGTCGAGGTGGAGAACCGATTCTTCGGAGGGAACACCGCAGTCGCCGGCCTCCTGGTGGGATCCGATCTCAGACACGCCATCGAGCGTGATACCGAACCGGTGGCCAAATATCTCCTCCCGGACGTTGCACTGTCGGGGGATGTCTTCCTCGACGACACGACGCTCGAGGAACTCAGGAGGGCATCCCCGGTTCCGGTCATCGTCACCCCGGCAACCGGCTGGGGCCTCATAGAAGGAGCCGCGGCATGACTCGGCTCCCCGTCGTAGTCATCCTTGGGCGTCCGAACGTCGGCAAGTCGACGCTCGTGAACCGCATCGTGCGACACAAAGCCGCCGTCGTCGACGAGCAGGCCGGTGTCACAAGGGATCGGCGGGAGTTGAGCGCCGACTGGAGCGGGCGTGACTTCACCGTCGTGGACACGGGCGGCTGGGAGTTCAGGCCGGGGGAGAAACTGACCGCAGACATCCGCGAACAGGCCGAGATCGCGGTGGCCGGCGCAGATCTCGTCGTTTTCGTGACCGATGGCACAGCGGCCATCACGGACGACGACGTCGGCGTCGCGCGAATCCTGCAACAGAGTGGTATTCCGTACCTGTTCGTCGCGAACAAGGTCGACGGACCCGCGATGGAGTTCGACCTTGCTCATCTCTGGTCGCTTGGCCTGGGTGAGCCCATGCCGATATCAGCCCTGCACGGGCGCAATACCGGAGATCTCCTCGATCGTCTGGTTGAGGCCCTGCCGGACCTTGGAGAAGCCGTCGCGGACAACGTCATCGCCAGTTTGGCGATCATCGGACGGCCGAACGTCGGGAAGTCGACACTCCTGAACCGGCTCGCGGGAGAGGAAAGGGTGCTGGTCTCGGACGTGCCCGGCACGACACGCGACCCGATCAACTTCGTTGTCGAACTCGACGGTGAACCGTTCGAGGTGATCGACACGGCCGGCATCAAGCGCAGGACGAAGATCACCGACGACGTCGAGAGGTACGCGGTGATGAGGGCCCGGAGTGTTCTGAACCAGGCCGACGTCGCACTCTTGATGATCGACGGCACGCGGGGTGCGACCCACCAGGAGCAGCGCCTCGCCGAGGAGATCGTCAGCGCCGGCGTCGGATTGATTCTCGTGCTGAACAAATGGGACATCCGAGATGAGGAGGAGCGCCTCCACACTGAGGACTCTGTCGCCGATCGGCTCGCGTTCGTCGACTGGGCACCGATCCTCAGAGTCTCGGCGCAGACCGGGTCGCGTCTCGTCCGTCTACCGGCGGCGGTGCGAACGGTGCTCGAGAATCGGCGACGCCGCATCGCCACACCGGAACTGAATCGCCTGATCCGTGCGTGGCAGGAGGCTCATCCGCCTCCCGTACGCAAGAACAAGCGACCCCACATCCTCTACGCAGTTCAGGCCGAGACCGAGCCACCGACGTTCATCTTGTTCGTGCGTGGCGGGGATCTGGGACCAGACTATCTCCGATTCATCGAGCGTCGCATGCGCGAGACGTACGACTTCACGGGGACACCCGTTCGAGTCCGGGTTCGCAAACGCCACGGGAGGGAAACATGACCGGATCCCTGAGTGACCGATTCCATGCGGAGACCGATCGGGCCGCAACCGGCGGTCCTGAGAAGTACCACGACGTGCTGAAGGAGCGGGGGAAGATGTTCGTCCGTGACAGGGTCGATCTTCTGTGCGACCCCGGGTCATTCGTCGAGGATGGTCTTCTCGCCAACGCCATGACCGATGGCCATGGAGCCGACGCCGTGGTGACCGGTCGGGGGACGATCGACGGGCGCCCGATCATGGTCATAGCGAACGACCCCACCGTGAAGGCGGGAAGCTGGGGTCGGCTCACGGTCGAGAAGATCATCCGGGCTCTCGAGGCGGCGTACGACGAACTCCTGCCGGTCTTCTTCCTGGTGGATTCGGCCGGAGCGCGCATCACCGACCAGGTTGACCTCTTCCCCGGCCGACGGGGAGCGGGGAAGATCTTCTACAACCAGATCCGACTCTCCGGTCGTGTCCCGCAAGTCTGTTGTCTCTTCGGGCCGTCGGCCGCAGGCGGTGCGTACATCCCGTCGTTCTGTGACGTCGTCGTGATGGTCGAAGGACGCGCTTCGATGTACCTCGGCTCTCCCCGCATGGCGCAGATGGTCATCGGCGAGGAGACCACGCTCGAGGCGATGGGCGGCGCGCGAATGCACTGCGAGACCTCCGGATGCGGGGACGCCCTCGTATCGAGCGACGAGGACGCGATCGCCTGGGCCCAGCACTACTTCAGCTACGTCGCCGATCACACACGGGTTCTCCCTCCGGTGTACGCGCCTGAGCCCCCGGAGGAGGGATTCCGGCCGGCTGAGACACTCCCTGAGGATCCGAAAGCCGGCTACGACATGCTCGACTTCCTGAAAGGTATCGTCGATGCCGGGTCGCTCTTCCAGATCAAGGAACTCTTCGCCGGCGAGTTGATCACCGCGCTCGCGCTGCTGGACGGCAAACCCGTAGGATTGGTTGCCTCGCAACCGAACCACCTCGGCGGTGTGCTGTTCGTGGACTCTGCGGACAAGGCGGCCCGCTTCATGTGGCTGTGCGACGCGATGAACATCCCTTTGCTGTTCTTCGCCGATGTCCCCGGTTTCATGATCGGGACGAAGGTGGAGCGAGAAGGCATCATTCGCGCCGGGGCCAAGATGTTGACGGCGATCGCCGAAGCGACGGTCCCCAGGATCTCGATCATCGTCCGCAAGGCGTACGGTGCCGGTCTCTACGCGTTCTCAGGGCCCGGATTCCGACCCGACGCGACCCTGGCGCTTCCAACGGCGGAGATCGCCGTCATGGGGCCGGAGGCCGCCATCAACGCCGTGTACTTCAACAAGATCGAGTCATTGCCGGAGGACGAGAGGGAGGCGTTCGTCGAAGCACGCCGCGCTGAGTATTCGGCGGACGTCGATCTTCTCCGACTGGCGTCCGAGAACATCGTCGACGCGGTCATCCAACCTGAGGAGCTCCGTAGGGAGATCATTGCCCGGCTCCGATACGCCGCACGCAAGGATCGTACCTTCTCGAAGCGGCGCCACGGTATCCCGCCCGTATGACCGAAGAGCGGGGTCGGGAAGAGCCGGACCAGAGCGCCGAGGAACAACGCTGGCCGATCGGGTTCATGCTCCTCATCGGCGTCACGGCCCTGTACCTCGGGTGGAGGCTCATCCAGGGACTCGGGGTCCTCATCGATTGGATCACCGGGTAGACGCAGATGTCCGACTACTCAGAAGGCTACGTCGGCCGCTCTTCCGGGACACCGACCCGGGCCGCACGTTTCGCGTAGTAGTAGATGCGCTTCAGATCCTCGATGATGTCAGCCTCGATCCGATACGCCTCGATCCGATCCGGCTCATCTACCGTGAGCCGT
>JAUVNV010000052.1 GCA_030599515.1 Acidimicrobiia bacterium | reverse complement strand
TGGCGCAGGAGTTTCTACCGCCATGAAAACCATCATCGAACCGTTCAGGATCAAGATGGTGGAACCGATCAGGCTCACTACTCGAGACCAGCGCGAAGAGTTGCTGGAGGCGGCCAAATACAACCCGTTTCTGCTGCGCGCCGAAGACGTGATTATCGATCTTCTAACTGACTCCGGGACCAGTGCAATGTCGTCGGATGCCTGGGCCGCGATGATGCGCGGCGACGAATCCTATGCAGGCGCACGCAGCTGGTATCGGTTTCGCGACACCGTGCAGGATATATTCGGCTTCGATCAGGTCATCCCGACACACCAGGGACGTGCGGCTGAGAAGATCCTCTTCTCCGTTGCGGTCAAGGATGGTGACGTCGTCCCGAACAACACGCACTTCGACACGACGAGGGCGAACGTCGAGTACCAGGGTGCGGAAGCATTGGATCTGGTCAGCGCATCTGAACCATCCGAGATCCTGCCATTCAAGGGCAACATGGACATCGACGCCTTGCGAGCGTCCATCGACCAGGCCGGCGTCGATCGGGTACCGCTCGTGATGATGACGGTCACGAACAACTCCGGTGGTGGCCAGCCGGTCTCGATGGAGAACCTGCGTGCCGTTCGCGCTGTCTGCGATGAATACGGGATCCCTCTCTTCCTCGATGCGTGTCGTTTCGCCGAGAACGCCTGGTTCATCAAGATCCGCGAGGAGGGCTACGCCGATCGAACGCCCAAGGAGATCGCCCGCGAGATGTTCTCCCTGGCCGACGGTTGCACGGTCTCGGCGAAGAAGGACGGGCTGGTCAACATCGGTGGGTTCCTCGCGATGAACGACCACGAGACGTCCCTGCAGGCCAGGAATCTGCTCATCTTGACCGAAGGGTTCCCGACCTACGGAGGTCTCGCCGGATACGACCTCGAAGCGCTCGCTCAGGGGCTTGAAGAGGTCCTCGACGAGAACTACCTGCGCTACCGAATCCGATCCACGGAGTATCTCGCCGACAAGATCGCCGCCGCCGGTGTCCCGATCGTGCAACCGGCGGGAGGTCACGCGGTCTACATCGACGCCAGGGCGATGCTGCCCCACATCCCGCCCTCCGAGTACCCGGCACAGGCGCTCGCCATCGAGCTCTACCGCAACGGCGGTGTACGCGGGGTCGAGATCGGGACCGTGATGTTCGGTCGACCCGGAGTCGACGGTGCGCCCGACGAGCCGGCAGCCATGGAGCTGGTACGGCTCGCCATCCCGCGCCGAACCTACACCCAGAGCCACATCGACTACGTGGCGGAGGTCGTGATCGACGTCGCGGCGGGAGCGTCGGAGATGCGCGGCTATCGCATCGTGGAGCAAGCCCCATGGCTACGCCACTTCACAGCTCGCTTCGCTCCAGTAGCAAGTAGTCAGTAGCCAGACACAAGTCGTCCGAGGTGTGGTCGGACCTGGCACGACTACCGACAGCCGACAACCGAGGAAGCCGACGTTACTCAGCCTCCCTCGAGCGTCTCCGAGTCGGGAGACGACGCTGCGCCGCGGCACGGTCTTCGCCGTGGATGTGCAACGAACCGCCGGCGAGTTCGAGTCGCCGGGCGAGCGCAGTTCGGAACTTCTTCGTGACGACTGCGAATCCTGCCAGCGGGATGACCGCGCCCTGGGCGAGGCGTTCCTTCTCTCCACCGTCGATCACGCGTGGCAGCGGCGCCGCGAGTGGATTCCCCGGTTCCTCCACGTCCTCGAGCGTGGTGATCACCCCATCCCCGTCGGGGAACAGCGTGAGCCTGATGTACCAGGGGAGGGTCTCGGCAGTCTCGTCGAAGTCGAGAGCCATCTCGGCGATGCACTCGTACGGGACCCGGAACGCCCAGTCACCTGCAGCACCGCCGGCAACCAGGTAGAGAGCGCGGTCCGACAACAACCAGAACAAGACGAACCCTTCGGATGTCCTCCGATCAAGGCCCGCCGCAGAACGATCGAACGCCTCGTCATCGACGAGAAGCGGCCGCGCCTTCGCACGAGCCTCACTTCTTCCGAGGTTCAACACCTGCTGTTTGAAAGCATCAAGAAGTGCCATGCCCAAAGCGTAGCCGCACGATCGGACCGCTCCGGTAGGGTGCGGGTCCCATGTCTGCCACCGAGGACGATCGACACGGAGCGCAGGACGAGGGGGCAGTCCCGCGTCCTGTCGAATCCGGCGCGTCGTGGACGCGAGACGAATGGGATCGTATGTGGCGCCCG
The DNA here is from genome assembly GCA_030599515.1 of Acidimicrobiia bacterium. Classification (GTDB taxonomy): domain Bacteria; phylum Actinomycetota; class Acidimicrobiia; order Spongiisociales; family UBA5794; genus JAHEEL01. The sequence goes on along the minus strand of JAUVNV010000052.1, from coordinate 10,157 downwards.
TCGATGTGGCTCAGGAAGTCGCCGGGCGAACACGGTATTCACGCCTGGCACATCGTCGCCATCGTTGCCCTCACCGCCTACGCGAACGTCATAGCGAACCGTGTCCTCGACCCTTGGTGGCACATCCCGTTCAATCTCGGGATCCTCGGCGTCGCCATCACCATCGCCCGACACGCAGGGGCCGGAGCAACAGACCTCGGCTATCGCAGGGACAGGATCGGTCGCGGGTTGGTGGTCGGGGGGATCGTCATGGGAGTGATCGGCCTCGGGATCTTGATCGGGGTCGCCCTGCCGTTCACCCGCGATTTCTTCCGCGATGATCGCGTGATCGAGCGATCCGCCTGGGTGGTCCTGTTCGATGCTCTCATCCGGATACCGATCGCTACGGCGTTCTACGAAGAGACGCTGTTCCGGGGAGTTCTCTTCGGCATGTTCGCCCGTCGATGGGCCCCTCTCTGGTCTGCGCTGGCTACGAGCCTCCTGTTCGGGCTGTGGCACATCCTCCCGACGCTCGACACGCTGCTCACCAATCCTGCCGGCGAGAGCATCGACAGCATCCCGGAGGTCGCTCTGGCCCTGACCGGCAGTGTGGTGGGCACCGCCCTCGCCGGACTCGGCTTCCTGTGGCTCCGGCTGCGAGCGAACAGCACCGTCGCCCCTGTGATGGCTCACATCGCGACGAACTCCTTCGCCCTCCTGGCGGCGTTGTTCGTCGTACGGGTACTGGGCTGACGTCGATCGGCAGGCCGTCGATCAGGCGCCGTCGACGGGAGTCACCGTCAAGTCGGTGACAACACACCGAAGCTTCACTATCCGGCTCGAGACCTGCTCAACACTCCAGTCGGCCGTCTCACCCGGTGCCAGATCCTCCACCGACGCTTCGAGCGCGGCGATCGGCGATCCGTTCCCAGCGCGTCTGAGATCGACGCCGATGACGTAGCCGAAGCTCTGTCCGAGTTTCGAGTCGTTGCGGATCGTTCCACTCGCCCGCAGCATCCCATCGTGACGCTCGCATACGTCCATCGTCACTCCAACGATGACCACGGTGCCATCCTGGTGATACCGGGCGGTTCGTCCGATACGTGGCGATCGGATGACGACCGGTTCGGTCACCGGCACATTGACTATCTCGATCGCCTTCACCGGCACGGTGACCGACGTCGCTACGACCTCCTGTGCCTCTTCCGGATGGGCGGCGCCGGCAGTGCCGGTTCCCGACAGGAGGCCGAAGACCACGGCTACCAGCGCGACGATCGCGACGGCACCAACGGCTATCGCCCCCCACGTGATGTACTGCCAGTACTCGTCGGTGATCCGGGAGGGAGGCGGAGGGTCCATCCTCTTGATGTCGGCCGATCGCTCTCTTAGCTTGAAGGCTTGACAGGTGGGCAACGCTGCGCGAGAGTTCTGGATGTCAGGTGACCTTCGTGGTCACGGTGCCGAGCGAGGAGGAGTCGAGGAATGATCCGGCGTACGCAGCCGAACACATCCCAGGCGGCCCTCGCGCGCGCCCGTTTCCGGTTCTGACCCGGTAGCAGCGTTCAGCGAGGTAGCCGCCCACCGGGCGGCTTTTTCAATGGCCGCAACCGCCCACTCCGGACGACCCAGGACATGAGATGATCCCCGTACGAGCCTATTTCAACCTTCTCACCGACTATCTGAGGCCTTTGCGGCCGCGAGTGGTTCTGCTCAGCGTCGTCCTCTTCGGGACGATCGGCCTGCAACTCCTCAATCCGCAACTCATCAAACGTTTCATCGATGGCGCCCTCGAGGGCCGCGGGGCGAGCGCACTCATCCCGCTCGCGGTCACGTTCATGTTGGTCGCCGTGGCCCAGCAGGGATTGGCGATCTGGTCGACCTATCTCGCTGAGGACATCGGCTGGACGGCGACGAACCGCCTTCGAGCGAACCTGACCGACCACGTGATTCGTCTCGACATGGGGTTCCACAAGGGTCACTCATCCGGTGAACTCATCGAACGCATCGACGGCGACGTCACGGCACTGTCGAACTTCTTCTCAGCGATGATGATCAAAGTCGTTGGCAACGGAGCACTCGTCGTCGGCGTCCTCGTGATGCTGTGGCTCGAGAGTTGGATCGTCGGCCTCAGCGTCACCGTATTCACCGTGCTCGCCCTGGGGGCCATGACCGGCCTCCACCGAATGGCAGTCCCCCGATGGAAAGCGGTCCGGGCATCTGCAGCCGAGGCATTCGGCTTCGTCGGTGAGGTTGTCGAAGGCACGGAGGACATCACCGCGAATGGCGCCGGGCCGTACATGGAGGAGCGGTTCAATGAGATCCTCCGCCGTTGGCTCCCACAGACCATCCGCGGCTGGATGGGCTGGGCATGGATGTGGAGTACGACGATCGTTCTCTACGGCCTCTCGACGTCGATCGTCTTCATCCTCGGTTCGTGGCTCTTCGGAATCGGAACGCTGACGATCGGTTCCGTCTATCTGGTCTTCCACTATGTGGAGATGACCCGGCATCCGATGGAACAGATCCGGGCACAGATGGAGGATCTTCAGAAGGCGGGAGCGGCCATCGATCGTGTCGACGAGTTGATGGAGACACGGACGAGACTCAAAGCCGAGGGTGACCAAGCGATCAACGGCGGTGCCCTTCGCGTCGAATTCGACGACGTCACGTTCTCGTACGCCGACGAAGATGGCGCCGAGATCGTCCTACACGATGTCAACTTCGACATCGCCCCGGGTCGAGTCGTCGGACTGCTCGGCCGAACCGGCAGCGGGAAGTCGACGATCGCTCGCCTCATCACGAGACTCTACGAACCTCAAACGGGGACGGTGCGTCTCGGTGGGGTTGCTACCGGCGACGCGCGCGTGGCGGACTTCCGTAAGCGTGTCGGCATGGTCACGCAGGACGTCCAACTATTCCGGGCATCGGTCCGCGACAATCTGACGTTCTTCAACGACGAGATCCCCGAAGATCGGATCCTCGATGCGATCCATCGTCTCGAGCTCGATCCGTGGCTGGCGTCGCTGCCGGACGGCCTCGACACGCTCCTCGAGTCGGGGAGCGGTGGACTGTCGGCCGGACAGGCGCAACTCCTCGCGTTCACGCGGATCTTCCTCGAGGATCCCGGCGTGGTCGTTCTCGATGAGGCGTCATCCCGTCTGGATCCTGCAACCGAGGCTCTCATCGAACGCGCCGTCGATCACCTCCTCGAGGCACGGACCGGCATCGTCATCGCCCACCGACTCGGCACCGTCACCAGGGCCGACGACATCCTCATCCTCGACAACGGCCGCGTTGTCGAATTCGGGGAGCGGTCCGCGCTCGCGGCCGACCCGGATTCGAGGTTCTCCGACCTCCTCGCCACAGGAATGGAGGAGGTGCTCGCATGACAGCACGCTCTCAGGCACCAATCTCTCGAATCGTGCTGGCCCTGATCCGCAACCAGCGACCGCGCTACCTATCGAGTCTCGTGATGTGGATCACGATCTGGTCGACACCGATCATCATCGGGCTTCTCATCGCCGCCTTCTTCGACCAACTCACCGGAGAGACCGCGGGCTGGAACCTCCCCACGATCCTGGCTGTGCTCTGGGCCTATCTGGCCGCGCGTATCGGTGCCGTGTTCATCGCCATGCGCCTCCACTCGGGCCTGCTCTTCAGAGCGGGAGCGGGGATGCGGGGGTCGATGCTCGCCTGGATCTTCTCGCTGCCCGGCGCCCGCCCGGTCGACGAGACACCGGGAGAGGTCGTGTCGCGCTTCCGTGACGACGTCGACCACACGCTCGAGGCGTTGGACTTCACCGTCGACTTCATCGGGTCGACCGTGTCGGCGATCGTGGCGATCGTCATCCTCTTCACGATCGATCCGACCATGACCCTCGTCGTGTTCGCGCCCGTAGCGATCGTGATACTGGTCGTGAGTCGCACCGGATCGACGATCCGCCGGTACCGCACCGCTGCGCGCGAATCGACGGAGGCGATCACGGGGTTCCTCGGTGAGACGCTCGGCTCCGTCCAGTCGGTGAAGGTCGCCGGAGCCGAGGATACGATGCTCGGGCACTTCGACGATCTGAACGCCGTGCGACGCAAGATGATGGTTCGAGATCGCACGTTCACGGCAGGGCTCGAAGCGGTATTCCACAACACGGTGAGCATCGGCACCGGTCTCATACTGATCCTGGCCGCCGGGTCGATCTCCACGGACGGATCGGCCGGTCTCACCGTCGGCGAGTTCAGCCTGTTCGTCTATTTGCTTGCCATGGTGACGGACTCCGCGTACTTCGTGGGCCTCTTCATCGCCAGGGTCAAGCAAGCGGGCGTATCGGTCGACCGGATCATCTCGTTGATGAGAGGGGCAACCTGGCGTGATCTCGTGGCTGATCGAGATCTGTTCGCCGAACCCGAACCGCACATTCAACCCGGAACACCACATGTCTCGGATGTGGATCTCAATGGTGCCCCGCTGTTGTCCGTTCGCGGCCTCTCCTACCGCTACCCGTCGTCGGGAGCGGGCATCGAGTCGGTCGATCTCGACGTAGAGTCGGGCGGGTTCGTCGTTGTGACCGGACGGATCGGCTCGGGCAAGACGACGCTTCTGCGCAGCGTGCTCGGTCTCCTGCCCGTCGAAGGCGGAACGATATTGTGGAAGGGCGAAGCGGTCGATGATCCAGCCTCCTTCATGACTCCGCCGCGCACGGCCTACACGCCGCAGGTGCCGCGCCTGTTCTCGCTGACCCTCGGGGAGAATCTGACACTCGGCGTTGACGCAAGCGATGAAGACGTCGTCGATGCCATTCGCACGGCCACGATGGAGCAGGATCTCGAAGCCATGCACGATGGCCTCGAGACGATGGTCGGTCCGCGCGGAGTCCGGCTCTCCGGTGGGCAGGTCCAGCGGTCGGCAGCAGCCAGGATGCTGGTCCGTCGGCCCGAACTGCTCGTCTTCGACGACCTCTCGAGTGCCCTGGACGTCGAGACCGAGCAGATCCTGTGGGATCGCCTGTTCGCAGACGGTTCCGGCACGACGGCTCTCGTCGTCTCCCACCGAAAGCCCGCCCTCCAGAGAGCCGACCTCGTCGTCGTCATGAAAGACGGAAGGATCGAAGCAACAGGAACGGCGGAAGAACTCCTGGAGACGTCCGAAGAGTTCAGGCGCCTATGGGCCCGGGAAGAACCAAGTAGCAAGTAGCAAGCCGGAAGTACTGAGTGCTGAGTACCGACTACCGACTACATCCGGCGAAGCCGGATCTACGGGCGAGTGATCGACAGGACCTCGATCTTGAACGTCAGGGCTTGACCGGCCAGTTCGTGGTTGGCGTCGAGGACGACTGTGTCCTTCTTCACCTCGAGAACGACGGCCGGTCGGCCGGTGTTGAGGTAGACCTGATCGCCGACGGCGACGTCGCTCTGGTCGGTGCCGTATGGCACCTCGTGGATGTTGTCGTCGGATCGTTCCCCGTAGGCCTCGGCGGGAGGGATCCGAACCTCGCGTGACTCGCCGATCTTCAGTCCGCGAACCGCATCGTCGAAACCCGGTATCACCTGACCGGTACCAACCTCGAACGAGAACGGCGTGCCCCGCTCCCGAGACGAGTCGAAGGACGAGCCGTCATCGAGGGTGCCGTCGTAGTGCACCTCAACGAGGTCCCCGTCTCTAGCCGTGAGAACTCCTCCGGCGTCGTCGTCAACGGTCGCCGCCTCGCCGGCAGAACAGGCGGCAGCCATCAGTGAAATGGCGATCGTCGCTGAGATGAAATGATGCTTGAGCACGGAGAACTCCAGGCCGATGTATGAGGAGTAGTTCAGCCTATGGCGTACTCTTGGGTAACCGAGCGAACGGGAAGCGATGACCGCCGAACGACCGACTGAATCGACGACCACACTCCAGACGGTGGCCTTCATCGACACCTGGCTGGACAGCAACGCTACGTGGGTCGATTCGCGAGTCGTGGACTTCGCACTCGACGTACGCACGCTCCTGTCGACTGATACCCCCCTCCCGGCCGTGGACCGAGAGCCGGTTGGCGCCGACGCGTAAGCCTGCTTCGCAGGCGTACTGACTACTCGGTCGCCCGTCTCGCTGCGACAGACGTCCCAAACGTGTCGCCTATCCTCGGGGCATGGCCGACTACACACCACCGCTTCGTGATATCAAGTTCGTCCTGCGTCACATCGCGGGCCTCGATGAGATCACCGGGTACCCCGGCTTCGAACACGTCGATCCCGAGACGATCGACGGGGCCCTCGACGAAGCCGGCCGATTCATGGCCGAAGTCGTCGCTCCGACGAACCGGACCGGTGACGAGATCGGCGCGACCTGGGCCGAGGGGCACGTCATCACACCGGATGCCTTCAAGGGTGCCTGGCGCAAGTACGTCGATGCGGGGTGGAGTGCCGTCACCGGCCCACCGGAGTACGGAGGCCACGGATTCCCCGAAACGGTCGGATTCGCCGTCAGCGAGATGTTCGTCTCGGCCAACCTGGCATTCTCTCTGAACCCGATGTTGACCGGATCGGCGATCACCGTGATCAGGGACCACGCCGACGACGAGCTCAGAGCCACGTACCTCGAGAAACTCGTGACCGCCGAGTGGACCGGGACGATGGTCCTCACCGAGTCGGAAGCAGGCTCCGACGTAGGTGCTCTCCGCACGAAGGCGACCCCCAACGACGACGGCACCTACCGCATCAACGGGTCGAAGATCTTCATCACGTGGGGCGATCACGACCTCTCCGACAACATCATCCATCTTGTTCTCGCGCGGCTCCCCGATGCTCCCCCGGGAACAAGAGGCATCTCACTGTTCATCGTCCCGAAGATGCTCGTCAACGATGACGGCACGATCGGAGCGTGGAACAACGTCGAGACCGTGTCGATCGAACACAAGCTCGGAATCCACGGAAGCCCGACGTGTGTGCAGGCGTACGACGATTCGATCGGCTATCTCGTCGGCGAACCGAACCGGGGCATGGGCTACATGTTCGCCATGATGAATCAGGCCAGACGCGAGGTCGGTCTCGAAGGACTCGGGATCTCCGACCGTGCGTACCAACAGGCCGTGGAGTACGCGAAGGAACGCACTCAGGGTCGGGCCATCGGCACGCCGAAGACCGAAGTCTCCCCGATCATCGAACACCCGGACGTTCGCCGCATGCTGATGACGATGAAGGCGTACAACGAAGCCGCTCGCGCTCTTCTCTACGACACCGCAGCCGCGGGCGAACGGATGCATCGCCATCCCGACGAAGCAGGGCGGCGCGCCGGTAGCGACCGGGTCGCCTTGCTGACACCGATAGCGAAAGCCTGGTGCACCGATGTCGGCGTCGAGATGACCTCCATTGGGATCCAGGTCCACGGCGGCATGGGTTACGTCGAGGAGACCGGGGCCGCCCAGCACTATCGGGACGCTCGTATCACGCCCATCTACGAGGGTACGAACGGGATCCAGGCAATCGACCTCGTGATGCGCAAGATCCCCATGGACGGCGGGAGCGTGGTCCGGTCATACATCGACGAGATGACCGCTCTCGAAGACCCTCTGAACGAGACCGGTGATCCGCGCCTTGCCGCGATTGGGAGATCGCTTCTTGCCGGCGCCGCATCGTTGAGCGACGCCACGGAGTGGCTGCTCGCGTGTGAGGATCCCAACGATCGACTCGCCGGAGCAACTCCCTATCTCAAGATGTTCGGGATCATCGCAGGCGGCTACTACCTGGCACGCCTCGCGCTCGCCGCGGCGGCCGAGGACCGGGACCCATGGCTCGAGGCGAAGATCGACACCGCCGCGTTCTACGCCGAGCAACTACTGCCTACCGCTTTCGGCCTCCTACCGTCGGTGAAGGCCGGAGCGGCAGGCCTGTTCTCGATCCCGATCGAAGGTCTGGAGACGGCCAAGTGACCGATCAACCACGCAGGAAAGGCGCAGCGTTCTTCGATCTCGATCGAACGATCATCAGCGGGTCGTCCGTGTTCGCCCTCGGATGGGCGGCCTATCGCGCGGGCATGGTCACCAACCGGGAACTCATGTCTGATGCGACGAACGCGGCGACGTTCCTGTTCGCCGGTGCGTCCGATCAGAAGACCGACGCGGTGAGAGATCGGGTCCTGCAAGCGATCGAAGGAGTCACGGTCGAGAAGATGGGCGAACTCGGGAAGCAGATCATCCCGCGGCTTGAAAGCGAGGTTCGCCGGGAGGCTCGCGGGCTCATCGATCTCCACCATGCTGCCGATCGCGACACCTACATCGTGTCGGCTTCCCCGGTCGAGATCGTCGACGACTTCGCGTTCGCGATCGGGCTCACCGGGGGAATCGGCACAGTGGCCGCCGTTGACCACGGCATCTACACCGGGGAGCTCGCCGAGCCGTTCTGCTACGGCGAAGGCAAGGCGATCGCGATCCGGAAACTCGCCGAGGAGAAGGACTACGACCTTCGACTGTCGTACGCATACACGGACTCGGCCGGGGATCTCCCCATGCTCGAGATCGTCGGCCATCCCATAGCGGTCAATCCCGATCGAGCGCTGGAAGCCATCGCCTATCACCGTGGCTGGGCGATCGTCGAGTTCAGCCGGACACGCAAGAAGGTCATGAAGCGCACAACGGCGGCGGTCGGAGCCGCGGGCATGGCGGGCACCGCCTTCGCCGTGGGGCTTGCCGCCGGCAGGCGAGCCGCGGCCCGTGAGAACCTTGTTCGTCGCGTCCTCGGCTAATGTCCCGAGTCGGTCCTCGGTGTATCGCCCCGGCACCGCTACCTTTGCCAGCGGCCGCATCCGGCCGGCCTCTCTACGACTGGTGACCTCACCTTGACCAACGAACTCGCCACCGATACGACGTTCGCCGACCTCGGCATCGGTCCCGAACTTCTCGGCGTTCTGACGGAAGCCGGGTTCGAAACACCTTTCCCCATCCAGGCGATGACCATCCCGGACGGCCTTGCCGGTATCGATGTGCTCGGAAAGGCGAAGACGGGTTCTGGGAAGACCCTGGCGTTCGGTCTTCCGATCGTTGAGAGTCTCGAGCGGGCCGAGCCGTTCCATCCGAGAGCCCTCGTGCTCGTCCCGACCCGGGAATTGGCGATGCAGGTCACTCGCGACCTGGCACCGCTGGTTGCTGCTCGCAGGTTCAGACTCGTCACCGTCTACGGCGGCGCTTCGATGCAGGCGCAGATCGACGCACTCGATGCCGGCGTCGAACTCCTCATCGCCACACCGGGACGCCTCATCGACCTCATGGAGCGCAGAAAGGCACGCCTCGATGACATCAGCGTCGTCTGCCTCGATGAGGCCGACCAGATGGCCGACATGGGCTTCATGCCACAGGTTCGTAAGATCATGGCAGCCGTTCCTGACGACCATCAAACCTACCTCTACTCGGCGACCCTGGACTCTCAGGTACGGGAGTTGGTCGACCGGTACATGACCGACCCCGTCAGCCATGAGGTCGAATCCGATACCGCCCACGTCGACACGCTGGAGCACAGGTTCCTGAAGGTGCATCACCTCGACAAGCCGAAGATGGCGGCAGAGATCAGCCGCAGTGCGGACAGAACTCTCATGTTCACCCGGACGAAGTGGGCTGCGGATGATCTCACGAAGCGACTTCGCGAGATCGGAGTCGGCGCGGCCGCCATCCACGGTGATCTCCCGCAGCACAAACGCGAGCAGTCGCTTTCGCGCTTCCGGGAAGGCAAAGCGACGGTCCTCGTCGCGACCAACGTTGCGGCCAGGGGCCTTCACATCGAAGGTGTCGACATCGTGCTCCACTACGACCCGCCGGACGATCCAAAGACGTATCTCCACCGATCGGGTCGGACGGCCCGTGCGGGTGAAGAAGGTCTGGTTGTCACACTCGTCGAATGGGACCAGGTCAACGAGGTGCTCGGTATCCAACGACGGGCCGGGCTCAACGTGCCGATCATCAAGATGTTCTCCAACGACGAGCGGGTCTCTGACCTCTTCTCGTGGCAGCCGCCCGAGGAGTTGGCCCCCTTCAAGCCGGGTTCTCAGCGGAAGATCCGCCGACGCCGCGGCTTCTGACCGTTCTTGCGTAGATAGTGGAGGCGGTCTCTAGTGGTGAGCGCGACGGGGTGTCCTCATGGAGGTGAGGTATGTCACGTCCGAAGACTCCGTGGCGAGTGGAGCGTTTAGCGCTGCTCGCGGTTTTTGAAGGAGCGACGAT
>JAUVNV010000156.1 GCA_030599515.1 Acidimicrobiia bacterium | reverse complement strand
GATGATCCGCTGGTGCCTCCATCGGCGTCTGCGCCGCTCGCCGCGCTGGACTCGGTGGACCGGAAGGTCTACCCGGGACTCCGACACGAACTGCACAACGAACCGGAACAGGTTCAGGTGCTCTCCGAGATCGCCGCCTGGCTCGATTCGACACTGGCGTAGGCGGGGCGAACCACCTCGTCGATCAGGCGTCGACGCTCCGGCCAGTCACCGAAGCCGGCTTGGAGGGCGTTGACCGTGATCTGCGCGAGATCTGCCGGTCCGAGGTCGAACGTGGTCGCCGCGAGTTCGTACTCGTCGGTGAGACTGACCCGGCTCATGAGACGGTTGTCCGTGTTCAGTGTGACCGCGAAACCGCTCCTGTAGAGCGCCCCGAAGGGGTGTTCGGTTGCCGAAGGGAACGCCGACGTGTCGAGGTTCGACGTGATCGCTACCTCGAGGCAGACGCGATGGTCACGGATCCTGCGTGCCAGTGGGCCAAAGGTCGAGATCGCGGTCCGATCGAAGTCGGTCTCATCGACGATGCGGACACCGTGACCGACCCTCGTCGCCCCGCACCTCGCCACGGCCCTCCAGATCGACGATGCCGAATCGGCCTCTCCTGCATGGATCGTCAAGCCGAGGCCCGCCTCTCGAGCGAGTCGGCAGGCGGCGAGGTGATCGTCGGCGGGGAAACCGGCTTCGGGGCCTGCAAGATCGAATGCGACGAGACCCCGATCGAGATAGGGGATCGCCGCGCGTACGACCTCTTCGGAGTCGGTTTCGTGGCGAAGAGCGGACGCGATGGCGTACAACACGATCCCCGTCTCACGATGCGCTGCAGCGAATCCGTCGAGGACCGCCTCGATCGCTGCTTCGCGTGTCAAGCCGTGGATCATGTGAAGGCTCGGCCCGAAGCGGATTTCCGCGTAGACGACTCCGTCGGCGGCAAGATCGATGCCGGTCTCGTACGCGATCCTCTGGATGGCGGCCTCGCTGCTCATCACTGCAACCGTGTGCGTGAACGCCTCGAGGTAGCGCTCCAAGGAACCCGACCGACCCTGGTTGAACCACTCGCCGAGGCCGTCAACATCTACGGCAGGCAGACCCGTGTAGCCCTGAGCATCGGCCAGGTCGAGGATGGTCTCGACGCGTACACCACCGTCCAGGTGGTCGTGGAGGAGAGCCTTCGGAAGAGATCGATAGTCCATGTCGCGCAGACTACCCGGCGGCTGAGAGAACCGGATCGAGCCACCACTCACGCCTGAACACGTCGTGTCCGTCGACTCGGTCCACGGTGACCTCACCCGGGGCGAACCCCGCCGCTTCGTGGAACTGCTCGTGCACCGTGTCGCCCAGAGCGACACTTGATGAGAGCGGATCGACCCACCCCATGTGGCGGAGGGCCTTCACGAGGGACCGCCCGTCGACGGCTTGAGTTGGGTGAGTCGGAACGACGACGGTGGTGAGTTCGATGTGGTCCGCCCGGTCGTCGATCAGCACCACGAGCTCGACGTGACCGGCCGAGTCAACGCCGACGAGGAGCCGCTGAGCAAGGAGGTGCTCTGAGATAATCGACTTGCGGAACCGCCGCTCGATCTCGCTGTCGACGACGGCTTCGGGCACCATCTCTCCGATAGCCTCCGAGCAGGCCCATCGGGTGACCTCCTCGATTGCAGCAAGATCGTCACGCTGCGCGAGTCGCACATTCATACCATCGAACCTACACGACGAATCAAGTCGCGGAGTGACAACCCTTGGTTAGGAAAGCCGTGGATTCAGCGTGTACGTGCCGGTCATCTCGGCGGACCCGAGCACATGCCCCTCGATTGCCGCCCGCGCATCGGTGCCGTCGAAACGGCTTGGCAGGTCGAGCGTCTCGGCGTCGAGTGCGAAGATGGTGAACACGTAGTGATGCACGAGGGTGTCGTTCCACGGTGGACACGGTCCGTCGTACCCGTAGTAGTCACCCGCCATGTCCGGATCTTCCGCGAACCACCCGGTGTAGTCGTTGGCACCCTGACGGCAGCCGAACGGTGCCTCGTCGCTCTTCCCACCCGTGGTGACACCGTCCGAGCAGGCCGCGGCGCCGATCTCCGTGACATCTGGCGGGAGTCCGACGAGCACCCAGTGGAAGAAGTCGGTCCGGGGAAGATCCTCCGGGACTTCCCTGCCCTCGACATTGACATCGTCCGGTACCGTCGGCACATCGGGGTCGTGGCAGATGACCGCAAGGCTGCGGGTCCCGTCCGGGATACCGGACCACGCCATGTGCGGATTGCGGTTGGGTCCGAAGGTGGCGTGCTGTTCCGCATCCGGCAGACAGAACGCGAATTCGCCGGGGATCGGGCCGCCTTCAGAGAAGTCGTTGCTCCAGAGTTCCATGGGCACCTCCTGGGTCCGACGATAGCGCGACCGGACGGCAGCCCCGAATCACCTGCAGGAGAGGCGAATGGCCCTCCCGGATGGCGCGGCCGTCGCGTAGAATCAAGACAAGAGTCGACGGAGGATGATTGCGATGAGTCTGCACAAGGGCCAGCGAGTCAAGACCCTGACCAAGACCGTTGGGCGTGAGCCGCGGCGTGGGGTCATCCAGCGAGTGGAGGCCGGAACCGTAGAGGTGCGATGGAACGACGGCCATGTCTCCATTCTCTCGGGAGGGGCTCTGATCCCAGACAAGGACCCGGCTCCCCACTGAGCGGGTCCAGCGCTGCGGCAATCCTCCACGGAACCTGCCAACCTACGGCCATGGACGATCTTCGTCGCGGCATGCTTCTCGTGGCATCGCCCGCTCTCACCGACCCCAACTTCTTTCGATCCGTGGTTCTCCTCATGGACCACGACCGGGAAGGAGCTGTGGGCGTCATACTCGACCGGCCACTCGAGATCGACGTCAAAGACCATCTGCCCTCTTGGTGCGAGCGGCTGGCCCCGCCGGGCCGGGTCTTCGAGGGTGGCCCCGTCCAAACGCAGACGGCGATCGGGGTGGCACACCGACCCGGCGTCGAGGCAGAGGAGACCTGGCAGCCGACACGGGACTTCGTTGGCTTCGTCGACGTATCCCTCGATCCCGATGGGGTGGACGGCCTCGACGAAGTCCGTATCTTCGCCGGATACGCGGGATGGGGTGCCGGCCAACTCGACATGGAGTTGGACATCGGGTCGTGGTTCCCCGTCGAAGGAACGGCCGACGATGTCTTCGACCCGGTTCCAACGACGCTGTGGCGGCGCGTGCTGCGGAGACAGGAACAGCACATCGCCCGGTATGCCAACTTTCCGATCGACCTGAGGAGCAACTGACGGAATCGATGAGCCGGAGGGGGTATCCTCGCACGGTGACCTCTACTCGACTACGCCCCTCGATCCGCTCCAAGGCACCCGGTCTGGCCGTCGAGCGCGAGCTGTGGGCCGGCGGGGACCGGATCATCGCCGGGGTTGACGAGGTCGGGCGCGGATCCTGGGCCGGGCCGCTCACAGTGGCAGCGGCCGTGGTTCCACGAGGACGAAGGATCTACAAGGTCCGCGATTCGAAAATGCTGAACGAGCGCGAGCGAGAAGCTCTTTACGAGCGCGTCGTGGGTTGGTGCACGGCGTGGGGGATCGGACATGCCTCCCCTGAGGAGTGCGATCGTCTCGGCATGTCCGCCGCCCAGCGGCTGGCAGCGAAACGGGCGATCGACGGCCTCGGCGTGGAACCCGACCGGATCTTGGTCGACGGGCGATGGGACTTCGTCGGGTCCGGCAATACGAGAACGATCGTGGGCGGGGATGCTACGTCGCTGACGATCGCTTCAGCATCGATATTGGCGAAAGTGACCCGCGATCGGATGATGCGAGCGGTGTCACCATCGTTCCCAGGGTTCGACTTCGATCGCAACAAGGGTTACGCCTGCCCCCGCCATCGCGCCGCCCTCTGTGCCTCTGGTCCCACGCCGATCCATCGCACCAGTTGGTCGTTCATGGATGACCTGCCGTGGTCGGGAGTACGCAGAACCGCCGTGGGTGGCCAAGAGCAGTTGCTCGTCGGAGGGCTCACATGAACATCTGGATCCAGGTGCCGATACCCTCCACCGACCAACTCGAGGATTTCGTCAACGCGGACGAGTTGACCTTCTGGGATTTCGCGTGGGCGGCCATCGTGATCCTGGGTGCATTCGTCCTCTCCCGGCTGGTGCGGCGGATAGTGCGGAAAGTCCTTCGTCGCTTCTCCCAACTCCCCGATGAAGTCACTTCTCTGATCGCGAGAGCCATCGGGTGGGTCATCGTCTTCACCGGGATCATCTACGCCGTCTCGATCCTCGGGATCGACGTCGGTCCGGCATTGATGATCATGATCGCGGTCGGGATCGTCGTGTTCTTCGCCGGGCGGCGGCTGATGGACAACTTCTCAGCCGGCCTCGTCCTCCAGGGCACGCCGATGTTTGCTCCGGGAGATCAGATCGTCACCGAGAGTGGAACCGGTACCGTGCTCGAGATCACCGGCAGAACCGTCGTCATCGAAACGATCGAAGGCCAGAACGTCCACATTCCCAACAAGATGGTGATCGACAACCCCGTCGTGAACCTGACCGATCTCGGCGGTCGCCGATCCACCCTCGAAGTGGGGGTGGCATACGGCACCGACCTGGACCATGCGAAGCAGGTTCTCGAAGAAGCTGCCACTGCCTGCGAGTTGACGCACGCCGAGCCTGCACCTGAGGCGCTCGTTTCCGAGTTCGGGGACAACGCCGTCGAGTTCCGTCTCCTGTTCTGGCACGATCCTCTCGTGCTCGATGAGTACCGGACGGTAGATGGTGTCGCCAGAACCGTGGCCCGGGCCTTCACGCAGCACGGCATCGTGATCGCATTCCCCCAGCGCACACTCTGGTGGGGCGATCCAGATGGCCGGCCGAAGACTCCCGACCTGTAGGCTTCGTGTCATGAGCACCGCAATCCGACCCGGGGGCGAAACCCCGCACGACTTTCTCCAGATCGACGCACTCCTCAGCGACGAAGAGCGACTGATCCGGGACACGGTTCGCGAGTTCGTCGGTGACAAGGTTCTACCCGACATCGCCGACTGGTTCGAAGATGGGATTCTCCCCAAGGAGTTGGGCAAGGAGATGGGTGCCCTCGGATTGTTCGGCATGCACCTCGATGGCTACGGCTGCGCCGGCACCAACGGCGTCAGCTACGGTCTGGCGTGCACCGAACTCGAGGCGGGCGACTCCGGCATTCGCAGTTTCGTCTCCGTGCAGGGTTCACTCGCGATGTTCCCGATCTGGGCGTTCGGGTCGGAGGAGCAGAAGCAGCAGTGGCTTCCCGGCATGGCCGCCGGGGAGATCATCGGCTGCTTCGGACTCACCGAGGCTGATGCAGGCTCGGATCCGGGTTCGATGAAGACCCGGGCACGGCGTGACGGATCCGACTGGATCATCGACGGTACGAAGATGTGGATCACGAACGGCGGTATCGCCGACGTGGCCGTCGTGTGGGCACAGACCGAGGACGGCATTCGCGGGTTCATCGTGCCGACCGACACGCCGGGATTCTCGACGAACGACATCCACCACAAGCTGTCCCTCCGTGCATCGATCACGTCGGAACTCGTCCTAGACGGAGTCCGGCTACCCGGCGATGCGATGCTTCCCAGCGTCGTCGGGCTGAAGGGTCCGTTGGCATGTCTCAACGAAGCCCGTTTCGGGATCCTCTTCGGAGCCGTCGGCGCAGGTCGGGCGAGCTACGAAGCTGCCGTTGCCTATGCGAAAGAACGCATCCAGTTCGGCCGGCCGATCGCTTCGTTCCAACTCACGCAGCGCAAGCTGACCGAGATGATGGTGAAGGTGAACCAATCGATGCTCCTCGCCATGCATCTCGGTCGCAAACACGACGACGGAACGCTGACATCGGAGCAGATCAGCTTCGGGAAGATGGAGAATGTTCGGTCCGCGCTCGAGGTCGCTCGCGAAGCACGCAGCATCCTCGGCGCAAACGGGATCACACTCGAGTATCCAGTGATCAGACACATGAACAATCTCGAATCGGTGATCACCTACGAGGGCACCAACGAAGTCCACACCCTCGTCCTCGGGCAGGCCATCACGGGGATCCCTGCGTTTACTTAGTGTCCTG
>JAUVNV010000172.1 GCA_030599515.1 Acidimicrobiia bacterium | reverse complement strand
TCGCCCGACTGCATCAGTTCGAACGCCATCTCATAGTCGTCGAGAGCGAATCGGTGTGTGATCACAGGGGCAAGATCGACGGCCCCGGAACGGATCAGTCCTCGCATCTCGAGCCACGTTTGCCAGAGACGCCGCCCGACGATGCCGTACACCGTGGCACCCTTGAAGATGATGTTGTCGTCGATGTCGAACGGGAACTTCTCCGCCGTCAGCCCAAGAAGCGCGGCCTCCCCACCCGGTTTCAGGGCCGCGAAGCCGGCTTCGAGCGCTGAGGGTGCCCCCGACATCTCGAGGAGGACGTCGACGCCCTCCCCGTCGGTAGCTTCGGCGATGACGGCGGCGACGTCCTCGCGAAGCGGGTTGATGGTCCGGTCGGCCCCCATCCTGATCGCGAGGTCGAGCCGGTAGTCGGAGATGTCGGTCGCGTAGACGGCTCGCGCTCCAAGCGCCTTGGCGACGGCGATCGCCATCGCTCCAACCGGTCCCGAGCCGGTGACGAGCACCTTGCGCCCGGCGACCGACGGGACGGTTGCGGTGTGAACGGCGTTCCCGAAGTTCTCCTGGAGCGAGGCAATCGACAACGGCATGTTCGGGGGATCAGGCCATGCGTTCTGGGCGGGCACCACGACGTACTCTGCGTAGGCACCGTCACGGTGGACACCGAGGATCTGCGTCTTCGGGCAGAGATGACCATGGCCGGTCCGACACCAGGCACAGATGTTGCAGATGACGTGGGACTCCGCGGAGACGAGCTGCCCGATCTCCGGTTCTGTCACGTTCGCGCCCCGATCCACGACTACGCCGGTCAGTTCGTGCCCGACCGTGATCGGAGGAGACACGTGATCGGCGGCCCACGGATTCCACTCGTAGATGTGGAGATCGGTACCGCAGATCGAAGTCGCACGGACCTCGATGAGCACTTCGTCCGGTCCGACCTCCGGGATCGGGATGTCGACCATATCGAAACCAGGACCCGGACCGAGCTTCCGTAGTGCACGCATAGGTCACAGGGTATTACGGCTCGGAGGGCCAAGTTCCGGCATGGAGTGGGCCATTCGCGCGTTCATCATGAGATGATCGATGTGCTCCTCCCAGCCACGGATGCCGGCGTCGCGCTTCAGTTCGGGGTCGTTCTGGCCACCGGAGTCGCCGGCTTCGTCGTGACCCGCCGCAATCGAGACGCTCGCCTCCTGGTCGTCGGAGTGACCGTGTTGCTGGTGGCCCTCATGACCTTGAGAGCCGTTCACTGAGTCCGACTTCGGTCGACCGATGCCTATGCAGCGCCGCTCTCGAGCGGCGAGATCAAATCGGGGACGTCATTGGCCACCCGATTGACGAGCGTCGATACGGCATGCTCGACGAGGTTCGGGACCGCTGACGATGCCAGGAGATCCCCGATGACTCCTGCATCCGTGATCTCGGGATCGAGCCATGGATCCCACGTCATGTCGGGGAGGATCACCGGCATCCGATCATGGATCGGATGGACGACATCATTCGCATCGGTGGTGAGGATCGTGCAGGTTCGGATCCGGTCACCGGAGTCGGGGTCCTTCCAGGACGACCAGAGCCCGGCGAGAGCGAGCGGGCGCCGGTCGGAGGCGTAGAAATAGTGGGGAAGCTTGCCACGGTCCTTGGGTTCCCACTCGTAGAAGCCCTCCGCCGGGATGATGCACCGACGGGTTGCGAACGAGTCACGGAAGGACGGCTTCACCGCCGCGGTCTCGACCCTGGCGTTGATGAGGCGTGCTCCGATCTTGCGATCCTTCGCCCAGACCGGCACCAGCCCCCACCCGAACGTCCCGAGTTGGCGTTCTCCCTCGTGCTCGGCCACGGCGTATACCTGTTTGGTGGGTGCGACGTTCCACGAGCGGAGCACCGCGTCGGTCCTGATCACGTCGACGGAGAAGTAGGCGCCGTAGTTCTCGGCTTCCTGGGTCTGAACAAAGCGTCCGCACATGACACCGATCCTACGCTCTCGAAGGCTCCGTAGCGGTTCAGGTTGGGTAGCGTCCGAGCCGATGACATCTCAGATGGAACCTGCGATCCGCTTCGGCTCGGTCTCGAAGAGCTTCGGGACCGTTCGCGCGGTTGAGGCCCTCGACTTCGAGGCGCCGACCGGTGCGGTGACGGTCCTGCTCGGCCCGAACGGGGCGGGGAAGACCACCACGGTCCGACTCGCCACCGGTGCCCTCGTGGCCGACCGCGGCGATATCGAGGTGCTCGGTCTCCGCCCCCAAGTCGACGGCGACGAGGTTCGCCGACGCGTGGGCATCGTTCCCCCGAAACCTGCTTTCTACGATCAGCTCACCGGCTGGGAGAATCTCCAGTTCGCCGCGAGTATCTACGGTGTAGACGAGCACGCCGCTCTCGATGCGGCGGAACGATTCGCGATCGACCACGCCCTCCTCCAGGAAGTGGGCGGCTACTCGACGGGCATGCGGACCAGGCTCGCACTGGCCCGGTCGGTGATCCACGACCCGGAGGTCCTACTCCTCGACGAGCCCACGGCCGGCCTGGACCCGGAATCGTCGCGCAACGTTCTCGAACTGATCCGAGATCTCGCCGGCCGGGGCCGAACGATCGTGCTCTGCACACACCTTCTCCACGAGGCTGAGGGCGTCGCCGATCAGATCGTCCTGATGAGCAACGGCCACGCCCGAGTGTCGGGATCACCCGAAGAACTCACCGGCCGATACCTCGCCGATCCCGTTGTCGTATTCGATGCCGAGGACCGTTCCTCGCTCGACACGCTCGTGGACCGGCAAGGTGTCTTGTCCGTCTCACCCAACGGCGCCGTTCAGGCGACGCTCGCCGATATCGACTCGCTCCCCGATCTCGTCGCAGATCTCGTTCGCGACGGAGTACGCCTCACAAGAGTCGAGCCGATCACGCCGACCCTCGAGGAGCTCTACTTCGAGATGCAGCGCACCCACTCGGAGGAACCGTCGTGAGGTGGAACCACGTCCGTGCCATCGCCGGGGCAGATCTTCGTCGCCTCTTCAAGAGCAAGGACTACTGGATTCCCCTGTTGATCATGGCGAGCCTCTTCTTCGTGATCATCCCGTTGATCATGCTGGCCGTGATCAGCCGACTTGAACACACCCCGTTCGTCGATCAGGTAACGAGCATGGTCGGCAACCTTCCGGCACAAGTCAACGAAGCGGCCAGGGGGGATACTCCGGTGGCACGAGCATCGTACATCGCGGCGGTCTTCCTCCTTGCTCCCATTGCGATCATCGTCCCCGTCACGATCTCTGCTGCCGTGGGCTCGAACGCCATCGTTGGAGAACGCGAGCGCGGAACCGGAGAGTTCCTGGCTCACAGCCCGATCACGATGGCGGAGCTCTATCTCGGAAAGCTGATCGCGAGCCTCGTCCCCGGCTACCTTGCGTTGGCCGTCGGTTTCTCTGCGTACGCCCTCGTCGTGAATCTGATGGTCGGCCCCGATCTCGGCGGATGGTTCTTCCCGACCGCCGGGTGGGTCGTCCTGATCCTCTGGGTCATCCCACCGTTCATCGCGGTGGCCCTCACGGTCATCCTCCGGATATCAGCCCGCGTCCGATCGGCCGCCTCAGCCCAGCAAGCATCGAGCCTGGTGACACTGCCCGTCATCGTGCTGTCGTATGCCGTCTCGGTCGGTGTCGTGGTTTCGCCGGGGCGATCAGCGTTTCTGATCGGTGCGGTTTCGTGGGTCCTGGCGCTTCTCCTGTCCGTTCGCGGTTCGAAGAAGTTGAGGCGTGAACGTCTCCTCGGAGTCGCATCCGAGACCTGACCCCCGTCGGAGTCCGAGCACCTCTGTCGTGCGGCGAAGGCAGCGGGAACCAGGGACCGTTCCGGTATCGTCCCATTGACATGATGAAACGACTGATCCTGCTCGCCCTCCCGTTCGCTCTTCTCGCCGCAGCCTGCGGGCCCAACGGAGGTGACATGCCGACCGACCTAGCCTGGCAACTGACCGAGATGGTTGATCTCGACGGGACGATCGGCGCGCCGCTGGCTGCGACCGCGCCGACGCTCGCTTTCGAAGACGACACGGCGGTCGGGAACGCCTCATGCAACCGGTATTTCGGGTCATACGACCTGGACGGCTCCTCGATCGCATTCGGACCACTCGCCTCGACAGAGATGTTCTGCGGGGAACCAGGGATCATGGAGCAGGAGATGGCGTACCTCACGGCGCTGCAATCTGTTGATGCCTGGGCGGTGGACGACGAGACGCTCACGCTCTCATCGGGCGGTGCTCCGGTACTCGTGTACGCGGCGATCTCCCAGGATCTCGCCGGAACGTCGTGGGACCTCATCGCCTACAACAACGGTACAGGCGGTTTCCAGTCGACCGTCATCGACGTCGCGGTGACCGCCGACTTCGCCGAGGACGGCACGCTCTCCGGATCGGCCGGCTGCAACAACTACAGCGCCTCGTGGACGGCCGAGGACGGATCCATCGAGATAGGCCCCGCGGCGGCGACCCTGATGGCGTGCGCCGATGCGCAGGTCACGGTCCAGGAAACCCGCTACCTGGAACTCCTGACTCTCGCTGATACTTACCGCATCGACGCCGGGACCCTCGAGATGTTCGATGCCGACGGCACTCGCACCCTCCAGTACCTGGTGTCCAACGGGTAGTCGGCCACCGCCAGCGATCGACCCTATTGACATCGGTTCATCGGTCACAGATGATCACATGTGTGCAACATGTTCTAGTGTGAAGGCATGGTGATGATCCAGATTCGCAATGTCCCGCCCGATCTCCACGAACGCCTCAAGCAGCGTGCCGCCTCGAAGGGGATGAACCTCTCGGACTACCTGAAGGGTGAACTCGACCGGATCGCGTCAATCCCGACCAACGCTGAGATCTTCGCCGAGATCGAAGCCGACCGGAAGGCCGGCCGACTCATCTCGACCTCGATCGACGAGATCGTCGAAGGCATCCGCAAGGATCGGGAGTCCCATTGATCATCGTCGTGGACGCGTCGGCAATGGTCGCCGCGCTCACCGATCCTGGGCAAGAAGGCTCCGAGATCGTTTCAACGGTAATCGCATCTGACCTTGTCGCTCCCCACTTCATCGATCTCGAAGTGGCACAGGCCCTGCGCCGGTACGAGCGGCAAGGTCACTCCGGAGCCGCAGCGGCGTTGCGCCGGTTCCGGCTGGGCGCGATCCGACGATTCGAACACCGTGCGTTCCTTCCACGCATCTGGGAGCTACGACACAATCTGACAGCGTACGACGCTGCCTATGTCGCGTTGGCAGAGAAGACCGGGTTCCCCCTTGTCACTGCGGACCGGAAACTCGCGAATGCCCCCGGACATGGAGCAACGATCATCGGCCCGTGATCACCTCGCCCAGCGCGTCGGCCGCTCCTTCAAGCGTCCGAAACCGAGTTCGTCACAGAACGATTCGTAGCGCTCCCGAGGTACGCCCCTCCACTGCAGATCGCTGAGCGAATCGGGGAGCGGCACGTCGGTTCGGAGTTGGGCCAGGAATCGGTAGAGCAGAGCGTCGCCCATGCGCTCCCGTAGCGTCACAGCGAGCTTGTCGGCGCCGCGCAGCTTGACGTCCCACAGGGAGGCGTCGAGAGGGATGCCTTCGAGACGGCCGTACCGGGAAAGGATCGTTGCCGACGATTTCGCTCCCCATCCGGGGAGTCCCGGCAACCCGTCCGCAGCATCGCCGACGAGTGCCAGCCAGTCGGGAATCGAGTCCGGCTCGACGCCGAACTTGTCGTTGACCGCGTCCGGTTCTATGAACGCACCCTTGCGACGGTCGTAACCGACGATGCGCGGATCCCCGTAGAGCTGGGACATGTCCTTGTCCGGAGACATGATGACGACC
>JAUVNV010000128.1 GCA_030599515.1 Acidimicrobiia bacterium | reverse complement strand
CTGCTTCGGGGCCTTGGCAGACTTCCTGGGACCGTTCTCGGACCGGGTCGTCGACTGGTTGGGGGTCGACTCGTGGATCACGACCGGCCCACCGGTCCGCACCACTGTCGTCGACGTACCGTCGTCGGATCCGAAGCCGATCCACGAACGGAACCTTCTCGTGAACGACCCTATCGTTCCGGCGACGTCCTTGATCGATGCCTTGGTCATGATGAGTGCGCCGAGCCCGAGCGCAGCCAGGAGAACGAGGAAGGCACCCCAGAATCCGATGGTGCGACGAAGCGGGAACGCGACGAGCGCCCCTATGGCCCCACCACTCTCCTTGACCTGATCCACATGACCGGCCAGGGCCACCGAGCCGGTCAACAGGTGGAACAACGCGAGCGAAGCCACGAAGACAGCAGCAAGACCCGCCACCAGACGGCCGCGATCCTCGCTGCAGCAGACGCCGACGAGCGAGAGTCCAACGATGCCGAGCACTGCGGGCACGCCGAACGCCCACATGCCGAAAAGGAATCGCAGTGACCCGGAGAGGCCCGCGCCGATCGGTCCGGAGAGGCCGAAGAACGACAGGCCGACCAGCGAGGCAAGCACGATGAGTACGACACCCCACACGTCATCACTCTGACGTGCGAATCGTTCCCGGATGCGGTCCCGACCCGTCCTTAGCGCTTGGACGGTTCTGGCCCGAAAGGAGATCCGTTTGGTTTTCTTGGGGGCCGCTTTGCTCCGCCCCGTTGCCCCGCGGCTCTTGGTCCGCGTTGCCATCTGCCCCTAACGATACCCGAGGAAGACGCAGAGATAAACCACCCTTCGCGCGAATCGTCGCGCGAAGAGTTACATGCTTGTGATTCACCCCTGTCTTTCCGTGCCGTTTCCATGCCCGGGAGAGGCCGAATCCCGCTCTCTTCACCACGGCCGAAAGGGCGAATCCGCGCCGCAAGGAACGGTATCCTCTGCCCATGACCGATTCCACCTCACCGCTTCGTGCACTGCTCGCCGCCGGCGAATGGGAGGCTGCTGATCACGAGACACGCCGCCTCCTGATCACCGACGCCGACGTCGGTGGGTACGTCGGACTCGATCCCGACGAAGCGGCCGCGGTGGACTGCGACCTCCTCCGGTCGATCGACCTCGCTTGGCGTGAGGCGTCCGACGGTCGTTTCGGCTTCACGCCGCAGGAGAACGCGCTCAAGATCGCTCGTGACGGCGATCTGCCGCGAGCCGACACGTGGCGAGCATTCGGGCGATCGGTGGGATGGGTCGACGGCCGCGAATGGCTCGAAGAAGACGGCGTCCGCTATGAGGCGGATGCACCGGTCGGTCATCTTCCCTGGCTCCCGGGGGCCACGTCGGCGGTGAACACCGGGCGCATCTACGAGGGTTTCTTCCTGTTCTACGGCCGATTCGCGAACTGCCCCGAGTAGAGCGGCTGGAAGAGCGACGTACCGTTCAACCGATCCCCTAGAAATCGGCGCTCGACCCGAGTACCTCGACGTCGAACTCGATGTCTGTCGCGTTCTCGGAGACGCTCCACAGTGTCTGTATGTCGTCGGGTCGGCTTCGCAACCCGGTGATCGGTCGACGCACCGGTGGTCCCGCATTCACCCAACGCGGCGTGTACAACTCACCGCCGCGCGCTTCCGGGTCGGTAGCAGCACGAAGTTGAGGCAAGACGCCCTTCGAAGGCGGCATGCCGACCCATCGCACCGTCCTGGCGAAGAATCGCTGGCTGGCGCCGCCATGTTCGCGTGCGCTGTGTGCCTGCAAGTCGGTGTTGGAGTATCCGGGATGCGCTACCAGGCTCACCGCCCGGGCGCCGACGCTCTCGAGTCGACGGTTCAACTCGAGTGCGAAGTTCACGTTGGCAATCTTGGATCGGCCGTACGCGCCCCACGCCGAGTAGTTCTCGCCCATGTGCAGGTCGTCGGGATCCAGCTTCGTCACAGCGTGCCGGGCGGTGCTGGTGACGGTCACGATCCTGGCATGCGGTGTGTGGATCAGCGCAGACATGAGTCGTGCCGTGAGCGCGAAATGTCCGAGGTGGTTCGTTCCGAACTGCACCTCGATTCGTCAGCCGTCAAAGCGTGGGGAATCGCCATCACGCCGGCGTTGTTGACCAAGAGATCGATCACCGGGTGTTCACCGACCGCGCGCTCGGCGAATGCCTTCACGGATGCGAGTGAAGCGAGATCGAGCTCTCGCAGTTCGAGTCGAGCATCAGGTATCTCCGCCTCGATGTCGGCAGCAGCCCGCTCGGCCTTCTTCTGGTTGCGTACCCCCATCACGACGACGGAGCCCTTCCGTGCGAGCTCACGAGCCGTCTCGAGTCCGAGCCCTCCGTTCGCCCCCGTGACCACCGCGATACGGCCCTTCTGGTCGGGGATGTCGTCGGCCGTCCAACTCATGTCGTCGCTCCTCCCTTCGAGATTCAGTTCGCGGGTGTCCGACGCCCGATGAACCGGCTGCGCGTTCCGGGCCTAGGAGCGCCCTGAGCAATACATGTCGTCCATCTCGAAGGCCAGCCATCACCACGCGCTGTGGCTTCGGCTCCGCCATTCCAACACAAGGAGTGGCGAAACCTCATCCTTGCGCCTGGCGCGTCTGACCGCCGATCTGAGCAACGGCATTACTCAGCACACTCCTAGACCTTGATAACGATCGGGAACACAACCGGCCGCCGCTTGATGTGGGCCTGGACGGACTTGCGGGCCGCATTCCGAATCCGCGTACGGAGCGCGTCCGGGTCGATCGGACGCTCCAGCGTCTTGATTCCCTCGAGGACGCGTGCCTCAACGGCATCGTGAAGCACGTTCGAGTCCCCGGTGACGCCGTGACTGTCGACGTCGGGGCCGAACACGATGTCGCCCTTCCTCGCGTCGATACCGATAGTGATGAGGATCACACCGTCGTCTGCGAGATGCCGGCGGTCGCGAAGCACGGCTGCATCCTCCCCGACCTCCAGGCCATCCACGTAGATGTAGCTCGAAGACACGGCGCCTCGTTCGACCCTCAGTTCGCCGTTCTTGAGAACGACCACATCCCCGTCTTCGCACACCTCGACCTCGGGGATCCCAACGGACCGAGCGAGCCCCGCGTTGGCGAGCATGTGCCGCTGCTCACCGTGCACCGGTACCACGGCCTGGGGCTTCACGATGTTGTAGAACACCTTCAGCTCTTCCGCCGCCGCGTGCCCGGACACGTGAACATGGGTATTGAGACCGTGGTGGACCGTGACCCCGACCCGGGCCAGGTTGTTGATCACTCGCGATACTCGCTTCTCGTTGCCGGGAATCGGTGTTGCCGAGAGAATCACCGTGTCGGTCGGATCGAGGACGATCGATCGATGCTCCCCCGCGGCCATGAGCGACAGCGCAGCGAACGGTTCTCCCTGGCTCCCGGTCGAGATGACTGCCGCCTTCTCCGGCGGGAGATTCAGCAGATCTCTGAGTTCGACGAGACTGCCGTCGGGGATGTCGAGTTTCCCGATCTCAGTCGCAATATCACTGATGCGCAGCATCGACCGGCCGATGAAGGCGATCTTCCGTCCATCGGCCACCGCGGCATCGATCGACTGCTGAACGCGGTGAAGATGGCTCGCGAAGCAGGCGATGAGGACCCGCCCCTCTGCCTCATGGACGAGTTCGGCGAGTCGCACGCCGACCGTCGTCTCGGAGTCGACGACACCGGGCCGTTCGGCATTCGTCGAATCGGCGAGGAGGAGCCGCACCCCTCGACGGCCGAAGCCGGCGAAGCTCTGGAGGTCGGTCGTGACACCGTCGATCGGAGTCGGATCGAGCTTGAAATCGCCGGTGTGGAGGATGATTCCCTCCGGAGTCTCGAACGCGATACCGGTCGCATCGGGTACCGAGTGAGTCACCGGGATGAACGCGAAGCGGAAGCTCCCGTGCTCAATCCACGTGCCGGTCTCAACAATCCTCATGTCCGCCTCTACCCCGAGTTCCGAGACGCGAGACTCAGCGAGGGCAACCGTCAATGCTGTGCCGTAGACGGGAACGTTCCGCTCGCGGAGCAGATAGCCGAGCGAACCGATGTGATCCTCGTGTCCGTGGGTCAAAGCAACGAACGACAACGCGTCACCTCGTTTGAGAACGGAGGTGAAATCGGGGAGAACGAGATCGACGCCCAGCATGTCCTCTTCCGGGAACATGAGGCCGGCGTCGACCATCGCTATCTCACCGTCGATCTCGATCGTCGCGCAGTTTCGCCCGATTTCTCCGAGGCCGCCGTGGAAGGCGACTCGGACGCTCACGCGCCACTCAGTGCTGCGAGCGCCTGCTCGACGGCGACCCTCGTCTCATCCGACGCGGGAATCAACGGGAGTCTCGGCTCGCCGACCGGATCCCAGGCGAGATCGAGGCCGGCCTTGAGCGGCATGGGGTTCGGCTCGAGGAACAACGCCTCGTTCAGAGGCGCCAGAGCCGCGTCGAGTCGGTCGGCCTCCTCATCGTCCCCGGCGATCGCCGCCTCGACCATGGCCTTGATCGTCGGGCCTGCGAGGTGTGCCGCAACGGAAACGACGCCGACGCCGCCTGCACGGATGATCTCTCTCGTGTGACCGTCCGATCCGGAGTACACGGCGAAGCCTTCCGGGAGCGCTTCCATCTGCTGCTTCGTGAAGTCGAGGTCGTCGACGGCGTCCTTCACCGCGACGATCCTCTCGTGTTCGGCCAGACGGACGAGCGTGTCGATCTCGATGATGCGGCACGTCCGGCCCGGGATGTTGTAGAGCAGGACCGGCAGGTCCGTCGCGTCCGCGATCGCCGAGAAGTGCCGTGCGATCCCTTCCTGAGGGGGTTTCGAGTAGTACGGGGTCACGGCCATCACACCGTGGACCCCTGACTCGGCAGCCCGCTCGGTGAGTTCAACGGACTCACGGGTGTCGTAGGTACCGGTTCCGGCGATTACCGTGATGCGGTCACCCACGGCGTCCACCGCGGCCTTGAACAGAGCCACCTTCTCGACCTTCGAAAGAGTCGGCGACTCGCCGGTCGTGCCACCAACGACGATGCCGTCCGAGCCGTGTTTGGCGAGATACCGGGTCAACCTCCAGAACGTGCCGTAATCGATGGTTCCATCGTCGCCGAACGGGGTGATGACGGCGGTCAGGACCTGGCCAAAGGGTGCGTTGGGTCTGGTCTCCATGACCGCGACGGTAGCAGGAGACCCCCCGGTATCCTCGCCCCATGACTACTCCCAGCGACTTCGTGAAGGACGTCGACACGGCCAACTTCCCTCAGGAAGTGCTGCAACGCAGCCGCGAGGTGCCGGTCATCGTGGACTTCTGGGCCGCTTGGTGTCAACCATGTCAGATCCTCGGGCCGATCCTCGAGAAGGTCACGGCCGAAGCCGGAGGCGCCTTCGAACTCGTGAAGGTCGACGTCGACTCCAATCAGGAACTCGCCGCCCAGTACGGCGTGCAAGGCATCCCGATGGTCGTCGCGTTCCGGGACGGCAAGATCGCCGACACGTTCACGGGCACTCTTCCGGAGCCGGCGATCCGTCAGTGGATCGAGGGAATTCTCCCCACCGAACTCGACATGATGGTGGACCAGGCACGCACCGCCCTCCTCGCGGACGACGACGTCGCCGCAGAGCACATCCTCCGCCAGGTTCTCGATCAGCGACCGGACCACTCCGAGGCAGGGGCGAGTCTCGCCTCCATGCTGATCGACCGTGGCGAGACCGACGAGGCGATGATCGTGCTCGGCCGTCTCACCCCCGACACGGAAGTCGACCGTCTCCAGTCGGCCGCACGGCTGAAGGCGTCCAGCGGCCAGGACCTCTCCGAACTCGAAGCGAAACTCGCCGAGGATGACTCGAACGAGGACGCCCGCATCAATCTGGCCAAGGCGCTCGCCGCCCGCAGCGAGTTCGAGCCTGCGCTCGACCACCTCCTCGCCGTCGTTCGCGCGAAGGGTCAGAAGAAGGAAGAAGCGAGGATCGCGATTCTCGACATCTTCGGCGTCCTCGGCGACGAGCACCCGCTGACGCAGACCTACCGAAGGCAGCTGGCGACGGCCTTGTTCTAGTTCGGTCGTCGGTCGTCGGTCGTCGGCCTACCCCCTCCAGCTCACGGCTCGTCGTTCCGGTGCTCAGATCCCGAGGACGCTCTCGAGACCGACTGTTACCGGCTCATCTAGGTCGGTGACGGCGCGAATCGCTGCCAGAACTCCGGGCATGAAGGCCGTGCGATCGGTGGTGTCATGGCGGATCGTGAGCGTCTCTCCCGTGCCACCGAACAACACCTGCTGGTGTGCCACAAGCCCGGGGAGTCGGACCGCATGGACCGGAACACCTGCAACGTCCGCACCCCGAACGCCGGGAAGCAGTTCGGTCGACTCGACGGCGCGGCTCTGTGGCGCAACCTCCGCGATCCGCTCGGCGGTGGCAATCGCGGTTCCCGACGGTGCATCGACCTTGTGGTCGTGGTGCATCTCGATGACCTCTGATGCGGCGAAGTGAGGCGCCGCGATCTCGGCGAGGCGCATCATCACGACTGCCCCGATCGAGAAGTTCGGCACGACGAGGCAATTCGGAGGACCGCTCCCCCACTGCACCCGCAGCCCGGCGATACGATCGGCATCGAATCCGGATGTGCCGACGACCGCGTTCACACCGAAGGATCGCCAGTTCGCGAGGTTCCCCATCACGACGTCGGGTTCGGTGAACTCAACGACAGCGTCGGCACCGGCGATCACGGATGCGTCGTTGCTGATCTGTTGGCCCGCAACCGTCGCCCCGGCGTGATGCGGGTCGTAGAGCGGTCCGAGTTCCAGACCCTCGGCGTCGCGTATCGTCTCCGCGACGAGGCCCCCCATCCGGCCACCCGCACCCGACACGGCGACGATCATCGGACGAACTCCTCGAGATCGGATTCTTCGAACGGACCCGTCGCTCCGATAACGTACGGCCCTCCGTACGCCACCCGGGAAACGTCGATCACGTCCTCGAGCGTGACCGCATCGACCTCGGCGACGATCTCATCTACCGACCGGTGCTCGAGTCCGGTGATCTCGTTGCGACCGAGTCGATTCATGCGCCCGTCCGCGTCCTCGAGTGAGATGGCGAGCGCTCCTTGGACATGACCCCTCGCCCGGTCGAGTTCGGCATCGGTGATACCGCTGTCCATGATCCTGTTGAGCTCTCCGCGAACGAGCTTCAGCACTTCCTCGGTCTGTGACGGAGTCGTCCCGACGTAGACGGCATTCGAGCCGGCATCGGCGAACGGCAGCGTGAACGAGTGGACCGCGTAGGCGAGTCCTCGCGTTTCCCGAATCTCGTGGAACAGTCGACTCGACATTCCACCGCCGAGAACGTGGTCG
>JAUVNV010000108.1 GCA_030599515.1 Acidimicrobiia bacterium | reverse complement strand
GATTGTGTCTTTCTACTTTCTACTTTCTACTTTCTACTTTCTACTTTCTACTTTCTACTTTCTACTTTCTACTTTCTACTTTCTACTTGCGGCTTGCAGCTTGCAGCTTGCAGCTCTCCTTCTACTCAAACGTCAGCAGGAACGCCACCAGGTTGTCGATCTGCTCTTCCGTCAACGTGTCTTCGAAGTTCGGCAGCATCACACCCGGCTCGAAACCGCCGACCACGAAGGCATCGGGATCAACGATCGATTGCCTGATGTACTCCTCGGCCGTGAGGCCCGGGACCCGCCCGATCGCAGCCGTGGCGACGCCGTCGAACGACGGACCGATGATCACCACGCCCGGATCGAGGGAGTGGCAGACCCGGCAGCCGGTGTTGACGCCGAGCGTCGTTTCGAAATACAACGACTCGCCGGCGTCCGCGCTCGAGACCACCTGCAGGTCGATGTAAGCCAGATCGAGGATTTCGCCCTCGGCGATGGCGACCGTGTCGTCGAGAAGGACCGTGAACTGGGTCGCGTCGATCCGATCGAACACCCGGATGAACAGCAAGTGAGTGCCCGGATCGACGACGATGCGCTCGAGAGCGATCGACGCCTCCGTGCCATCGACGCCCACGAGCGGGTAGGTCTCGTCGAGAATCGTCTCGCCGTCGAGTTCGACGACGAGTCGGCTCGGCCCGCCTTCATCCAGAGCCGCCTCTCCATCGAATCCTGCGAATACGGCTCCGCCCTGATGGTGAAGAGCGATCGACAGCACGGCGTCGGTGGTACCTCCCGGCATGAACGGGAGATTCGTTGCGGCGATGGACAGCAGTGACACCACGAGCACCAACAGGCCGACCGGGATCAGCTTGCTCCATGGTGGCGCCGGGTTGGGGTCGGCTTCCGGGTGCTCCCCCGGATGCTCGAGGGCGGCCGCGAAGTCTGTCGGGGCGATCCAGTCCGATCGGATCGGGGCATCGACGTAGGACTTCTTGAGCCGGGGAACGCGTACCCGATCAAGCCTCTCCTGGACCCATGTGTTTCCGTCACGATTGGCACAGTCGGCGGGCGGGCACCCGATGAACTGCACATCGCCGGCGCCGGCCTCGAGGGCTTCGATGGCCAGGCCTGTGTGAGCCATCCCGATACAGGGGAGGGGGATCACATAAGCGGCGTCGGCGTGTTCGTCCGTCTCCTGAAGCGCCAGCGTATCGGCAGCACCGTGGAGAGCGTGCCGCTCGCACGTGAAAACGATTCGGGGAGAGTCTCCCATGGCGGCCAGCCGGCGCACCTCGATCGTGAGGTCGTCTACCGGCTCGCCGTCCAGCGACATGGCGTCATCGGAACAGCTCCCGATGCAGATTCCGCACGACACGCACCGATCGGGGATGAGGACGGCGATCTGCCGGTACTTGCTGTCGTCGTCCCGGGGAATCATCTCGAGAGCCCGGTACGGACAGTCGACTACGCACAGTGTGCACCCCGTGCAGCGATCCGGGTCGATGCTGATCGGTTGAAGCGGCTTGCGGCCCCGGATCCACGGAATGGCGGTCAGAATGACCCCGATCACCAGGAAGCCTCCCCAAACGAGAACCGGAGAGAGGTGTAGCCCGGCGGGGAAGAGGAACAGGTAAAAGGGATCGACCGGGAACGACGACGGCATCAGGGAATTGTCCAGCGCCGGCAGCATGCCGACCGGCCAGAGGATCGAGAGGATGACGATCGTAACGCCGATGATCGACATCCAGAACCGGGGAGGAAAGAGCTTCGGCTGGTTCAGACGCTTGACGTGGTACCAGAATAGGAGGCCGATCACGAGCGAGAGGATGATGTGGACGAACAGGAGGAGCAGCAAGAACGGCCAGCCCGAACCGGCCGCGGGCGTCAGGAGGTTGTCCAGAAGAAAATCGAGGCCGAGCGTGGTGCCGTCGAGCGCCCTGGTCAGGATCTCGTTGAGCACCTGTGCCCGCTCGTCCCAGATGAGCCAGTAGCCGGTCACGCCGACGAACCAGATCATCGCCATCATCCAGATTCCCGAGATCCAGGCAAGCCAGCGAGCACCGCGGAAACGGTCCTGAACCAGGGTTCGCCACCCGTGGAGCAGCGACGTCACAACGAG
Source organism: Acidimicrobiia bacterium (assembly GCA_030599515.1). Taxonomy (GTDB): domain Bacteria; phylum Actinomycetota; class Acidimicrobiia; order Spongiisociales; family UBA5794; genus JAHEEL01. The sequence goes on along the minus strand of JAUVNV010000108.1, from coordinate 6,040 downwards.
CGCCACCGAGGCGTATCGATGGGCCGCTCGCATGAGCCGACCCACTGCGTTGTTCTCGAGTCGGCCTACCGCGTCGTAGGATGCTTCGAACCCGAACTGGAAGAACATCGTCAGGTAGATGCCGGTGATGAACACGACTACGAACAGGAATACCGCGATCGTGCCGGTGTGATACAGCGGGTTGAGCCTGGCGGACCCGACCATCTTGTTGACCGGCTGCTCCGCACGGATCGTTACCCGTTCGAGCCGACGTAGGACGCTCCGCACACGGTTGCGTGTGCGGAGCGACCAGTCGACTGCCGGCCCTTGCGGCCCGGAGGCCCCGTCGGTGCTCACACCGACAGGCTACTTCTGCAAGTGATCAGGGCGTGATTCCCGGCGACGTCAGCTGCACCTGGGTGATCTGCTCGTACAGCTGTGGACCGTATGAGAGCAGGATGATGACGACGCTCGCGATCAGCCATGGCTTCCAGCGATCGAGCCAGGCGGGCGTGTCCTGCGGATCCTGGAGTGACTCAGCGATCGGTACCTCGATCGATTCCCCTGCCGGAAGCCGCTTGCGCTGAACAGCGGTCATGAAGACTATGACGATGAAGAGCATCAGACCGATCCACATGATCGTTCCGCCGACGCCGACACGCCAGAGGTGACCGGCCCACTCTTCCGGGATGTAGGGGGCCAGGCCGAGGGGGGTCCTGCGTGGAGCGCCGAGGAGGCCGACGACGTGCATGGCGTTCGAGAAGAGCAGCATGCCGCCGAAGTAGGTCCACCCTGCAATCACGGCGAGCTTCGGCTTCCACAACGGTTTCCCGGTGAGGTACGGAACCAGCCAGAAGCTGATGGCGACGAACGTCATGGTCGCCGCCGAAGCCACCGTCAGGTGGAAGTGGCCGGGGATCCATGCCGTGTTGTGCAACGCCAGATTGACGTTGTATGAGGCGTTGATGATGCCGCCGATGCCACCGAAGACGAAGAGGATTCCGGCGAGAAGCTGCCACAACACAGACGGGTCGCTCCAGGGAAGCGCTCTGACCCAGCCGAAGAGGCCCTTGCCGCCGCGCTTGCGGGCACCGTACTCGAGCGATGCCACGACGGTGAACAACGTCATCATCGAGGGGAACGCCACGCTGAACGTCAGGAGAGCGTGGATGAACTTCCAGGCAGCAGGGACGCCCGGATCGGCGAACTGGTGGTGGAACCCGAGCGGAACCGACAGGATGAGGAACAGCCAGAAGGAGAGGCGCGCCAGCGAGTCGCTGAACATCTTCCCTCCGACCTGTTTGGGCAGCATCCCGTACCACGAGGCGTACGCCGGAAGGACCCAGAAGTACACAAGCGGGTGGCCCGTGTACCAGAACAGTGTCCGGGAGAGTTGGGGATCGGTTCCGGAGGTCCAGCCGAATACCGACGGCAGGATGATCGCGAGGATCTCGGAGGCGATGCCGAGCGTGGCGATCTGCCACATGACCATGTTCACGAGGATCGCGAACACCAGGAATGGTGAGCGAGTACCCGGGTTCTCTTTCCTCCACGCGTAGAACGTGAAGTACATGCCGTAGCCTTCGATCCAACTGCCGACGACGACGAGCACCAATCCGATGTAGAAGAAGGCGCTCGCCTCCATCGGCGGGTAGAACGTGTACAGGACGGTCGCCTTGCCGGCCAGGATCGGCACCGCTGTGGTCAGAAGGCCGACGACCATCATCCAGAACCCGATCCGGTTGAGCCACGGGTACTTGAGGGCCCGCCCGAGCCCCTTGATGACCACCAGAGTCGAGAACCCGGTGATGAAGAACGTGGTCCAGATGAGGGCGTTGAGCACGCCGTGAAGCGTCAGGCCCTGGTAGTAGGAGCTCGCGAGGAAACTGAGCTTCGGGTACAGGTCGAGGCCGGCGTGTTCGAGCGCCTGCATTGGTCCGTACTGGATGCCGATCGACAGCGCCGCGACGGCGAAGATCACGTGGTAGCCGACGAACCGCTTCTCGCTCTTGTTGAGTTCGCGGGTTGGCTGTGTAGTTCGCTCTTCAATCATTTCGTTCTCCCCGACCTACTTCTCGACCGTCAATGTGCCGTACATGACGGCGTGACCCAATCCGCAGTACTCGTGACAGATGAAGTTGTACTCCCCCGGCACATCGAACGTCGCAGCGAGTTTCGACACCTGTCCGGGGATCACCATCATGTTCACGTTCGTACCTTCGAGAGCGAAGCCATGCTGAACGTCTGCAGATGTGGCCCAGAACGTGACCTTGGCGCCCTTGGGAACCGTGATCTCCCTGGGTTCGAAGCTGAAACGCCGTGCAACGATGTAGACCTCGTACTCCTCGCCGGGGACGATCTCCCGGAGACCCGGCTCCGACCAGGGCAGTGCAGAGTCGAGCGTGTTCGGATCGACGCGACCCTCATCGGTGGGAACCTGGATGCCCAAGGCCAACCCTGCGATCGTGATCATGATCACGAAGAAGACGAGGAACCCGATCGAGATCCGGATCCAGTTCCGCTCGTAGGGATCGACGTGCATGCGTTGTTTCGTGTCGCCCTGCGACTCGTCGTCTTGCGGGTCGTCGCCCTGCTGAACGTCGTCGCTCATGTGTTGATCCCCTTGCTCAGCAGGATCAGGTACACGGACATCCACAGCAGGAAGAGCAGAACCGCGAATCCCAATACGAATGCCCACGTTCCTTTGGGCTTGAAGGTCGCATCGAAGTCGTCAGCGTCGCGTTCGACAGACATGGTCCTCCCCATTGCTTCAGGATCTACGCAGTGCTTGGTGTCGCCGTGCGTCGCGTCGAAGACATCCCGCACTCGAGACGGCAGGGAGCATAGCGGAAGAGCCAAGACGCGACGAATAGACCAGGGGAGAAAGGCCCTATCTCCGGCGCAGATCCTCTTGAGGAACAGTAACGGACGAAACCGGATCTGTGTTCCCGTTCTCGGGGATCGCCGTCAGCGGGCGATCTCGGAAGCAAGGCCGGTCGCCGTCACGGTCTCCGTCTGCCCGAGCCGGGCTCCCGCCACACCGTGGTGGTAAGCGGCCGACCGGGCTGCGATCTGCGGCGGAAGGCCGCCCGCCACGAACGCCGCCACCATCCCGGTGAGCACGTCGCCGGTACCGATCGTCGCAAGTTCCGGACCTCCCGATGCGACCACCCACGTCTCGTCGCCGTTGGTCACGAACGTAGGGTTCCCCTTGAGAAGCACGACCGCGCCACTCCGGCGTGCCAGTTGCTCGGCGGCACCGTGAGTTGCGTCGCTCCCGGTCAGTCGAGTGAATTCACCGGCGTGCGGCGTGATGATGGTGTCGGGGTCTCTCGCGAGAGCGGCCGAACCGTCCAGAGCATTCAGACCGTCCGCATCCAACACGATGGGCCCGTCCCAGCGTTCGAGCATCCCTACGACGAAACCTCGATCGACGGGTCCAAGCCCGGGACCCACAGCGAGCACGTCGTAACGGTCTGCCTCCATCAAGACGGCAGACACGTCGTCCTGCGTGAATCGCTCACCCGGGCCGACTCCCCGGCTCATCACGCCGGCGTCCAACGTGGCGTAGATAGGTTGGAGAGCGCCGGGGCAGATCACGGTCGCGGCGCCCGTACCTGCGGCGAGCGCCGATCGCGCGGCGAGCATGGCGGCGCCGGTGATGCCCGGAGAGCCGCCGACGACGGCGACCGAGCCGACCGACCACTTGTGGGCATGCCGGGTTCGCACCGGTCTCGGGGCATCGACCTCCTCGCAGAGCATGAGTTCGGGACGTGGCCGTCCGAGCCCGATGTCGACCACGAAAAGTTCTCCACTGCGCTCCGGTCCCTCGCCGAGCAGGTGACCGGTCTTCGCCGCCTGGAACGTGACGCTTGCGTCGGCGTGGAAGGCTGCATTCTCGACGGTTCCCGTGGTGGCGTCGAGGCCCGAAGGGACATCAACGGCGAGCACCGGGACGTCGAGGCGGGTCCACGGAACGACGATCTCGGGCAGCGAACCCCGGAAGCCGACCCCGAATACCGCGTCGATGATCAGGTCGGCCGACTCCGGCCCGCCCATCTCATCTACGAGCGCCCCGGCTCGTCGTGCGGCTACCGCTGCGGCTCGTGCCGGTCCTCCGTCGCCCCTGGGATAGCCGAAGGCGCGAATGCTCACCTGAACGCCGCGCCGGGCGAGATGCTTCGCGGCGACGTAGCCGTCCCCGCCGTTGTTGCCGCTCCCGGTGAGAACGATCACCCGATCCCCGTATCCGATCCCCATCTCAACGGCGGTCAACGCCACTCCAAGCCCGGCCCGTTCCATGAGCAGTTCCGCGGGTTCGTCGGATGCCATGTCGAGACGATTCGATTCGGCGGGAGTGATCAATGGTTCCATGACTGGAACAGTAGAGAATGTGAGTAGAAAGTAGAAAGCAGAAAGACCAGAGAAGCTACGAGCAGGAGTACCGGATACCGACTACCGACTACCGGATACCGACTACCGACTACCGACTACTTCTTCAATCAGCCCCCACAGCCGATCCACATGCTCGGCCGTCGTGTGGGTCTGTCCGATCGAGACCCGGATGAATCTCCTCCCGTCGATGGTCGATGGGGTCACGTAGGCCCACCCGGAGTCGTTGATGGCACTCGCAAGCGCGTCGGTCGCTTCGTCTCCTCCCACGTGGCGGAACGAGACGAGGCCGAACGGGATCGGCGCGATGCGTTCGAGTTCGGGGTGCGAGTCGATTCGCTCCCCGAGCGTCGTTGCGAGCGCGACGTGTTCGCGAACATGGTGACGGATCCCCTCGGCACCGTACGAGCGGAGAACGAACCAGAGCTTGAGAGCGCGGAAGCGACGGCCAAGCGGGACGTGCCAATCCCGGTAGTCGATGACCTGCCCCGATTCTGATGCTTCGTTCCGCAGGTACGGAGGCACGATACTCAGCGCCTCGATGAGGGGCCTTCGGTCGGCGACGTAGAAGAGCGAGCAGTCGAAGTTCGTGAACATCCACTTGTGCGGGTTGAACGTGTAGGAGTCCGCCAGTTCGAGTCCATCTTGATAGTGACGGAACTCGGGACACGTCATGGCGGTACCTGCGTATGCAGCGTCTACGTGGTGCCAGAGACCGTGGGCCCGGGCGATCTCCCCGATCGCACGGACCGGATCGACGGCCGTCGTTCCCGTCGTGCCCACGGCGGACACGACCGCGACCGGGATCAGGCCTTTCGCGACATCGGTCTCTATCGCCGCATCGAATGCACCGGCACGCATCGCATATCGATCGTCAACGGGAACGAGACGGACGTGACCGTAGCCGGCAACCATCGCTCCCTTCTCGACCGAGGAGTGCGCCTGCTCGGAGGCGTAGACGACCATCTTCCCATCCTCCCCGGATGCCTGCTCCCTGGCGACGACGAGGGCCGTGTGCGTGGAGTCGGATGCGCTCATCTGGATGACACCCCCACCCGGGCCGGTTGTCTTCCAAGGTTCCGGGAGTCCGAGCAGATCGACCAGCCAATCGGCGACAACCTCCTCGATCTCAGTCGCAGCCGGACTCGTTGACCACAGCATCCCCTGCACACCGAGACCCGCCGCCACGAGTTCCCCGAGGATCGACGGCGGCGACGTGTTGGCCGGGAAATACGCGAACCATCCGGGAGACTGCCAGTGGGTGATGCCCGGCATGACGATCTCGTCGAGGTCTCTGAGGATGGCGTCGAAAGGCTCGGGCTGTTCTGGCACCGAATCGGGCATCCTCGCCCGTATCTGTCCCGGTTCGATCGTCGGTGTAATCGGCCGATCGCCGACGTCCTCCATGTAGCGGGCAAGCCAGTCGATGACATCATGACCATGCCGCCGGAACTCGTCCGGGGACATGTGGTAGGAGCCGTGAGGCGCTTCGGTCGTCATTCAGTGTCCTCGCGTGGCGGGCTGACGACAGCGGACAGCCCACAGCCGACAGCCAGACCCGCAGCGCACCCAATCGTCTGGCTGTTGGCTGTCCGCTGTCCGCTGTCCGCTGTCCGCTGGTCTCTCATTCATCTCAAGTACTCCAGCAGCTCTCTCACCATGAAAGCGG
>JAUVNV010000066.1 GCA_030599515.1 Acidimicrobiia bacterium | reverse complement strand
TCGTGATCCTCGTGTTCGGCTCGGCGGTCGGGTACATCGCGATGCCGGCACTCGCCGGACTGCTGATGACCGTGGGCTACCGGACCGTGAAGCCGCATGAGATCAAGGCGGTGTGGAAGACCGGTGGGATGCAGGCCACCGTCATGGGCGTCACGTTCGTCCTGACGATGCTGATCGCGTTGCAGTACGCCGTGCTCGTCGGCGTCGGTATCTCGATGATCCTCTACATCATCAATCAGTCGAACCAGATCGTGATCAAGCGCTGGCTGGTCGGCGAGGACGGAGACCTTCGTGAAGTCGACGCGCCGGTCGATGTGCCATCGGGCGAGGTCGTGCTGTTGCAGCCGTATGGGAGCCTGTTCTTCGCTTCGGCCCCCGTCTTCGAGGAGAAGCTTCCGAACGTCACGGAAGAGACCCACAGTTCCGTGGTGGTCCTGCGGCTGCGCGGACGCACCGACCTGGGTTCCACCTTCATGGACGTTCTGCTGCGCTACGCCGAGGCCCTTCGCGATCAGGAGAGCAAGCTCATGTTGGTTTCCGCAAGTGAGAACATCCATGAGCAGCTGGCGGTGGCACGCGTCACCAGCGTGGTCGGCTCTCAGAACATCTACACCTCCGACGAGTGGGTCGGCAGGACCTTGAAGCAGGCCTACCGGGACGCCACCAAATGGGTGGACGCTCATCGCGGTGAGGACACCGACCCCTCGTCAGAGGGCTGAGATCCGACCCGGTTCGGGGTCGTGAACCCGTGGCGCCGTCATCCGCAGGAATACGACGAGCACCGGCATGAGATACGCGGCGTAGGCGATCGCCATGAGCAGCGACGGCCGGGGAGTCCATCCGAAGAGACTCTTCATGAACCGTCCGGCGGTCTGGGTTGACGGGTCGAGGATGCCGAGGTCCCAGATGTGCTCGCTGAGCGTCGGCAACAGGCCGAGTTCCTGAAACTCGTGAACGCCCTTCGAGACGAGCCCTGCTGCGAAGAAGATGATGAGGATGCCGGTGACCCGGAAGAAGGCCCGGAGGTCGATGCGGCTGCTCCCCGCATAGATAGCAACTCCGATCATTACGGCAACGGCGAGCCCCAGGATCCCACCCACGAGTTGCCCCGATGATGACTCGGCCCCGACCGTTGTCGAGATGAGGAACAGCGCCGACTCGATGCCTTCCCTCAAGACTGCGACGAACGCGATCACCCCGAGGGCGGTAGCTCCACCGGCGGCGAGAGCGGTGTCGACTTGGGTGTGGAGACGTGCCTCGACGTGGCGAGCCTGCCGGCCCATCCAGAAGATCATCCAGGTCAGGAGGCCTGCGGCGACGATGGCGATGATGCCTTCGGTGAGTTCCTCCGCCTCGCCCGTGAGTCCACCGACCGTGTTCCACAGAGCGACACCCACCGCCATCGAGGCGAAGATGGCCGCGATGACTCCGGACCAGATCCAGCGCGACTCCGCACGACGGTCGAGACGACTCAGGTAGCCGAGCAGGATGGCAACGATGATCGCAGCCTCGACCCCCTCACGAAGCATCACCAAGAACGCGGACACGGTGCTGATTCCCATCTGTCGCCCAATTCGCACTATGACGGTAGTGGTAAGTGCTGAAGTGTGGGAGAGATTATGGGGGAAAGTCGCAAGCTTCAAGCTTCGAGCTTCAAGCTTCAAGATACCGACTACCGACCGTCAGATCGCCAAGGCCACCAACGCCGAGTTCACGATCTGCTCGGGGAGGAAACCCATCGCCTCGTAGAGGTCGGTGATCGTTCCGGACTCGCCGAATCGGTCGACGCCGAGCGGCACGACCCGCTGACCGAACACGGAACCGAGCCACGCCATCGAGTGGGGAGAGGCGTCGTGAACGGTCACGATCGGGGCATCTCTCTCGGAGACTCGGATCAGTGTGGAGAAGTGGGCGGATAGTTTGGGCGATGTTGCGCCGCGGGCGGCAGTTCGCAGTCCGTCATGCCATTCCCGGAAGAGACGATCCTGACTGGTGACGTCGATGACCGTCGCAGCGACGCCCTCGTCCTCGAGTATCTCTGCTGCCTTCAGTACCTCGGGCATCACCGGGCCGGAGGCAGCGAGGATGATCGGCACACCCACGTCGGACTCGCGGAGCCGGTAGCCGCCCGCGATGATCGAGGCGCGGGCGTCATCTTCGCCGAGGCGGGCCACGGCGTCGTCGAACGGCTTCTGGTCGATCGGCCGGGTTGAGAGCCGGAGGTAGCGGCTCTGCCCTCCCGGCTCACCGAGCGAGCGAAGAGCGTCGGTGAGGAGCCAGTCCACCGCTCTTGCATACGCGGGTTCCACGGCAACGATGCCCGGGAGTTCGAGCCCGACCGATGGCGTGATCGACGACTGGTGGGCGCCGCCTTCCGGTGCGAGCGTCACCCCCGACGGCGTACCCGCGATGATGAAGCGACTGTCGTTGTAGAGGGAGTAGATCAACGCATCCAGGCCGCGGAGGACGAACGGGTCGTAGACGGTTCCAATGGGCAACAGCATCTCTCCGTGGTGCTCGTGGGCGAGTCCCAGTTGGCCGAGGAGGAGGAACAGGTTCATCTCCGAGATACCGAGTTCGATGTGTCGGCCCTCAGGCCCAGGAGTCCATTTGAGGAGCCGGTCGGATCCGTAGTAGTCGATCGATTCGGTGGCCGAGAAGACGCCCTGAGCGTTGATCCAACCGCCGAGGTTGGTCGAGACCGCTACATCGGGCGAGACCGTCACGATGCGCTTGGCAAGTTCCTGATCCCTACCGAGTTGGACCAGAACCCGTCCGAAGGCCTCTTGTGACGAGGTGACGGTCTCCTGGGCCGCACCGCTTGTGGCGGGCACCGATATCGCCGGTCTCGGCGGTGGCGGTTCGTTGTTGATGCTGGCACCCACCGCAGCACAGACCCTCCCGGCATCGCTGTCCGGATCGAAGCGGTCCCATTCGGCCTCGGCGGTGAGCCCCACCGAGGACCGGAGATCGTCGATCTGATCTTCGGTTAGCAGAGCCGAGTGATTCATGGGGTCGCCTGCGAGCGGTAGGCCGCGCCCCTTCACCGTGTAGGCGAAGATGACGCTGGGGCGATCCGTGACGGCATCTGCCCGTCGATACGCCCTGAGCAGTTCCTCGATGTCGTGACCCCCGAGATTGCGGATCAGACTTCCCAGGCCGCTGTCATCCGTGCTCGAGAGGAAGCGCTCGACGCTCGGGTCGGCGTTCTCGAGGAAGCGGGCTCGTAGCTCCGGGCCTTCAACGGCGAAGAGACTCTGATACTCCTCGTTCGGCATGTCATCGATGTGTTTGCGCAGTACATCGCCGCCCTCGTCAGCGAAGGCGGCCTTGAGTTTGCCGCCGTACTTGACTTCCACGACGTGCCACCCCGCCTCCGCGAAGAAGCGGGTCAGCCTTCGCGACTGGATCCCGGGGATGACACGATCCAGGCTCTGCCGATTCAGATCGACAACGAGCGTCACGTTGCCGAGACCCTGGAGCGCCGGGTCGGCGATCGCTTCCCAGACGTTGCCTTCGTCGAGTTCCGCGTCGCCGACGGTCGCGATGAACCGAGCGGGAGGGCGGGGGCCGTGGTGTGCATCGACGAAGCGCCGAACTGCTGCGGAGAACAGCGGTGCCACGGCGCCGAGTCCGACCGAGCCGGTAGAGAAGTCAGCGACGTCCGGGTCCTTCGTTCTCGATGGATACGATTGGAGACCGCCGAAATCTCGCAGACGAGTGAGATAGGAGCGATCGAGTTCACCGGTGAGGTACTTGATCGAGTGGTAGAGGGGGGAGGCGTGCGGCTTGATGGCGACCTTGTCCTCGCCCCCGATGTGACCGAACCACAGCGCCGTCATGATCGAGACCATCGAGGCCGAGGAGGCCTGGTGTCCGCCGACTTTGATCTCGGTGTCACCGCGGTGGTTCGCGTGATCGATCATCCGCACGGACAACCACAGCAGGCGGCGTTCGATCTCCTCGAGTGTTGCGAGGTTGCGGGTTGGTTGCGTTGTGGCAGGCAGGGTCACGTCGATCCCACGGAGATGTTCAAGGTCGGCCGCAGAATACCGGTGCGCCTACGCTGGCGCTATGGAAGGACGGATGTGGGAGCTCTCGATCCCCCTACACGCGCCGTTCGCGACCGCGACCGGCCGTGTCGCCGAGAGGCGCGCCGTGCTGGTGTCGATCACCGACGGTGCTATGACCGGTTGGGGCGAGGCGGCGCCGTACCCGGGTGGTACACCCGATTCGGTCGACGACGCGTGGCGGACTCTCGAGCGGGGGAGCGTCTTGTCACCAACGGCCGCTGCGGGTTTGGATGAAGCGTCCGCCGATCTGAAGGCTCGACGCTACGGGAAACCCCTGTGGGAGTCCATCGGCGGAGCATCCAGGCCGATTCCGACTTCGGTCGCCGTCGGGTTGGATGAGGATCCGGTCGCTCGGATCGTGACGACCGGCGCCGCGGGCGTGAAGCTGAAGATCCGGCCCGGCAACGATGTCGCTCGCGTCGGCGATGTTCGTGCACTATTCCCCGACATGCTGATCGGCGTCGACGCCAACGGCTCGTACCGGTGGAAGGATCGGAACGGCCTGCTCGCTATGGACGGCCTCGGTGTCGAGTACGTCGAGCAACCGTTCCCGGCCGATGACCTCACCTCACACGCCCGTCTTCGGGATGAGATCGTGGCTGCCGTCGCACTCGACGAACCCATCGACTCGGAGGCTGCGGCGATCCGCGCGATCGAGGCCGGGGCGTGTGACGTGCTCGTCGTCAAGCCGTCACGAGTGGGGATCAGAACAGCGCGAACGATCCATGATCTGGCACTCGCGGGCGGGCTCCGCATCAAGGCATCTGGTCTGCTCGAGACGGAGATCGGCCGTGCCCACTCATTCGCGATAGCCACGTTGCCCGCCGCCGTCTTCTCGGACATCGCCGATGCATCGTGGTACCTCTCGGGGAGTGTCGTCGGATCCGGAACGGGGTCGTGCACGGGTTATCTCACCCCGACGAACTCACCGGGCATCGGGTTCGATCCGGACCCGACGGCGTTCGCTCGCTACGTCGTTCGGGAGTCGCCCCTCGGTTCGAGGATCTGGGACTGACCGACCCGCCCGATCGGCCCTGATTCGTCGAAGAGCAGAGAGTCCGCGCAACCGATCCCCGCCGGATGCTGGTGAGCGAGTGATCGCATCCCAAGCCACTCACCCTCGGGCAGTCGATGGAGAGACAGGTTCACGTCCGGGTTCACGTAGAGCCACTCCCGTCCGTCGAGTGCCATCGAGTTTCCGTTGCCGACGTCCGAGAGAGTGGCGGTGCGCACGAGCGGGGTCGTCTCTTCGCCCTCAACGACCGGCACCGTGAGTCGTACCCACGACAGGCCCTCACCGGGAGTGAGGAACGAGTCATCGATCGTGCGGATCTCGATCGAGTGACTGTGGAAACGCTGGTGGTCGGTGTGGTCGAATCCGAACCGGCCCCATGACACCACCTCGGCTTCATCCGGGCCGGGAGGTTGAACCCAAAGGGGATTCACCGATGGGACGGCGACATCGGTCGTGCGGATCTTGAGGCCGGACGCCCTGGCGACCTTCCTACCGGCCGCCATGATCACAGCATCGACGACCTGGATGCGCCGACCGTCTCGAACGACCTCCGTCTCAAGGGTGAGCGGGATACTCACCGGGACCTCCCTGAAGAGATCGACGGTGAGACGAACGACCTGCATCGGGATCACCGTCGGGACGTTCTCGATCGCACGCCCAAGGAGACCGACCGGCGGCCCACCGTGCTGCGCCTCGTCCGACCAGAAGCTCCGGGTCAGTCCGGTGGGGCGGAAGGTGTTGTCGTCCTCGATGAAGAGTGCGTTCGTCATGGGAATGGACGGTACTCGGTGCTCGGTATCCGGTATCCGGTATCAGGCACGAGACTTGAGACATGAGACGCTGGGATTCCTGTCCAACGTCTCACATCTGACGTCTCACGTCTGGCGTCTACCTAACTGGAAGTCCTCGACCTCGGGCGATCACCAGTCTCTGGATCTCGCTCGTGCCTTCGCCGATCTCGAGGACCTTGGCATCTCGGTAGTGGCGAGCGACGAGAGTGTCATCGAGGAACCCGGCTCCGCCGAAGATCTGTGTTGCCTCGCGAGTCGCCGTGACGGCCGCCTCAGTGGCGTAGAGCTTCGCCCTCGCCGCGGCTTGTCGGTACGGCTGTCCTGTGTCCTTCAGCCAGGCCGCCTTGTACACAAGGAGATGGGCGGCCTCGGCCATCACTTCGAGATCGGCGATCTTGAAGGCGATTGCCTGATAGGCGCCGATCGCCTTGCCGAACGACGTCCGTTCCTTCGCATACGCCGTCGACTCTTCGAGACAGGCCCGAATAACTCCGGCGGCCAGGGCGGCGATGGCGATCCTCCCGTCGTCGAGTGTTGAAAGGAACTGACGGAAGCCGCGACCCTGCTCTCCGAGGAGGTGATCTTTCGGAACCCGACAGTCTTCAAAGCGGAGTGGGTGCGTGTCCGACGCCCGCCACCCCATCTTGTCGTAGGCGGGTTCAACCTCGAAGCCCGGTGTGCCTGCCGGAACGATGATCGTGGAGATCTCCTCCGGCCCCGTCTTCGCCGTGATCGTGACGAGCGAGGTGATGTTGGTGCCGGAGTTCGTGATGAACGCCTTGTACCCGTTGATGACCCAATCGTCGCCATCGAGTTCGGCCCTCGTCCGTGTCGCTCCGGCATCCGACCCTGCATCCGGCTCGGTGAGACCGAAGCCCGCGAGAGCGCGGCCCGCGATGAGTTCGGGGAGCCATCGCTCCTTCTGTGCGTCCGTGCCGAACTCAGCGATCGGGTTGATGCCGAGACCCACGGCGGCTTCGAGGGTGATGGCTATCGACTGATCCACCCGTGCGAGTTCCTCGATGGCGATGCAGACCGTCGTGAAATCCGACCCGGAACCGCCGTAGCGTTCGTCGAAGGGGAGGCCGAACAGTCCGAGGTCACCCATCTTGGCGATGGCGTTGAGAGGGAAGGTCTTGGTGCGGTCCCACTCGCGGGCATACGGGGCGATCTCCGCGTCGGCGAATTCTCGCATGACCTTCCGGAATGCGACATGCTCTTCCTTGAACTCCACCCGATCTGCTCCTCTTTCGACCGGCCACAGCCTATCCGGTCCGGAGCATGTGCGATCGGGTCGTCATCCCGGTCGCACACGGCATCACCCGGAACACCCCCGAGCGTCGATATGCTGACGCCCCATGGACACCGCCGTCGGTCTCGTACAGTCGTATCTCTACATGAACGGGTACTTCACCGTCACGGAGTACCCGGTACTCGAACTGCTGGCGGACGGGGAGTACCGGACCGTCACCGACGTGGACGTGCTGGCCCTGAGGATTCCGGGCGCCGGACGGGTGATCGACTCTTCCGACGGTTCCGTCCTGGCCGTCGACCCCGCCCTCGACGTTGACCTCGACCGTATCGATCTCATCATCGCCGAGGTGAAGGAGGGCAAGGCCGAACTGAACGCATCCGCTCGCGATCCGAAGGTCTTGCGGGCGGCCTTGAACCGATTCGGTGCCGTTCCGGACGACCGGATCGGCGCGGTCATCGAACAATTGCTCGAGGATGGGGAGGCCGAGCATCCCGAGGGGGCACGGGTGAGGCTCATGGCGTTCGGTTCACGGCCCCCGGTGCAGCGGCGAAAGAAGTACCGGTGGATGCTCCACGGCGACCTCGTGGGGTTCATGCACCGCACGATCGGTGAGCACTGGGCAGCAGCTCAGACCATCCAGTCGAAAGACCCGGCCCTGTCCTTCCTCCTGCTCCTCGAGAAGTCGGCCAGGAGTAGCGAGTAGCAAGTGGCAAGACACGCGACATGAGACTTGAGATACCAGACCCGGTGATGATTACGGATTACGGACTACGGACTACGGACTACCGGATCACATGTTCCATGTGATCCTCCATCAACCCGAGATTCCGCCCAATACCGGCAATCTGATGCGACTGTGCGTCAACACCGGGAATCGCCTGCATCTGATCCGGCCACTCGGGTTCGGCCTCGATGACGCCAGGCTCCGGAGGGCCGGCCTCGACTACCGGGAGTACGCCGACGTCGCCGTCCATGACGATCTGGATGCACTCCTCGAAGCGGTCCGTCCGGCTCGCCTGTTCGCCTTCACTCAATACGCTGGAACGCGCTACACGGACGTCGCCTACGTTGATGGCGACGCCCTGCTCTTCGGACGCGAATCCGATGGTCTCCCAGAAGCGGTGCTCGGTCATCCGGCCGTGACCGAGCGTCTCCGGATCCCGATCGCCCCCGGCGGTCGATCCCTGAATCTCGCGAACGCGGCGGCGATCGTCGTCTACGAAGCCTGGCGCCAGGCCGACTTCCGCTAGCGCCACGACCCCAGGGCTTACAGCGTCCTATTTGATGCTGTGAGCCCGCGGTTCGGGTAACTTGACGGCCGTGACTCACCGATTCCCCATTCGCGTTCGCTTCTACGAACTGGATCCCTATCACCACGTCAACCACGCGGTCTACGTTCAGTACTTCGAGGCGGCCAGAATCGAACTGCTCCGTGAAGCAGGCCTCACGCTCCAGGGGATGATGGACGGCGGGGTGATGATCGTCGTCACCGACATCGCGACTCGATTCATCCGATCCGCCGAGGCCGACGACGAACTCGTCGTCGAAACCGAAGTTCTCGAGTTCAAACGGGTGACGTCTCGCTGGCATCAGCGCCTGCTTCGCGGTGACGAGGTGATCGTGGAGCAGGAACTCGGAGCGGCGGTGACGAACCTCGCGGGTCGTCCGATCCGATTCCCGAGCGAGATGGTCGATCAGTTGAGCCCCTACCTCGTCGGTCCATGAGCGTCGGCGCCGTCGAACGGGCAGCGGCACTCGCTTGGCCCTTCCGCGAGCAGATGGCGCTCGGTGAGCGGGTGCTCTCCGCCGGTGATGGCTTCTCCCGACGACGCAAATCGGCAGTGCAGGCGGGACCGGCACTGAGCGAACGGATCGAGCGTTCGGACGATGCCAGCGCTGCACTCGTTCGGCATCGAGGAGGAGCGGAACAGGCGTTCATCCAGGTGGTTGAAGAGGAGAATGCCACCGTCGATCTGTACCGGTCCCTCGGATGTGAGGTGTCGCACCGGTACCGGTACCGGCGCGCGGACCTGGAGGGACGATGAGACCAGAGCAGATTGCAGACGTAGACGACCTCGTCCCGCTGGAACCGACCCATGCCACGGTTGCAGGCGTCGACCTCGTCGTCGTGCGCTGGGAGGAAGGAGAGAACGTCTCCGTTCTCTATGGACGATGCATCCATCGCGGCGCGCTGCTCTCGGACGGCTGCATCGAAGGTGAGAACCTCGTCTGCGGATTGCACGGCTGGGACTACCGATACCGGTCGGGCGTCTCCCAGTACAACAACTCCGAGCGACTTGAGCGATTCGCCGCATGGATCGACGACGGTGCCGTCTTCGTGGATGCGGACGAGATCACCGCGTGGGTGAAGAGCAATCCTCAACCCTACGACCGCGACTCCTACCAGGGCGCCTATCAGGATCCCACCGGTACACCGGACGAACCGAACGTCAAGATGATCAGAGAACTCGCCGGGCACGGACTCGAGCGGACCGGCAGCCACGGCCCATCCGGCGCCATGGGTGTGCCTCGATCGAAGCTCCCCTCGTGGGACGATCTCCAGATCGTGACCGCGCAACTTGCGATCGCCCCTCTGCTGGACGACGAATCGGTCGGAACCGGTCTGACGATCGGTCCGGCGGTGAAGCGACCGCTGCACCTCGACATCCCGATCTTCGTGTCCGACATGTCGTTCGGTGCGCTCTCGCAAGAGGCGAAGACGGCGCTTGCGAAAGGCGCCGAACGGGCAGGGACGGCGATCGCGTCCGGAGAAGGCGGGGCACTGCCGGAAGAACACGCCGAGAGCAGTCGGTACCTCTACGAACTGGCCTCCGCCCGATTCGGATTCTCGTGGGGCACCGTCGAGCGATCCCAAGCGTTCCACTTCAAAGGTGGGCAGGCGGCGAAGACCGGGACGGGCGGACACCTTCCGGGAGCCAAGGTCACTCCGAAGATCGCGTCGGTACGCGACATCCCGGTCGGCCGGACGGCGGTCTCACCGGCACGGTTCCCTGACTGGGAGACACCCGCCGACTTCCGGGCCTTCGCCGACGAGGTTCGAGATCACGCCGGGGGAATCCCGATCGGGTTCAAGCTCTCGGCCCAGCACATCGAAGACGACCTCGATGCTGCACTCGAAGTGGGTGTCGACTACGTGATCCTCGACGGACGCGGAGGTGGCACCGGATCGGCACCGCTCCTCTTCCGCGACAACATCTCGGTACCAACGATCCCTGCGCTTGCTCGCGCCAGGAGACACCTCGACGCCTCCGGTGCGAGCGGCGTCACGCTCATCATCACCGGTGGGTTGAGAACACCCGCCGATTTCGTGAAGGCCCTGGCACTCGGCGCCGACGGGATCGCCGTCTCGAATGCCGCACTCCAGGCGATCGGGTGCATCGGCATGCGGGCCTGTCACACCAACAACTGCCCGGTCGGGATCGCGACCCAGCGCGAGGATCTCCGGGCACGCCTCCCGGTCGACGAGGCCGCCGATCGCCTTGCTCGCTACTTCGAGTCGGCGGTGGCACTGATGCAAGTCCTTGCCAGGGCCTGTGGGCACCGTCACCTCAACGAATTCTCGCCTGACGATCTGACGACGTTCAAGCGGGACATGGCCGATCTGTCCGATGTGGCATTCGCCGGAACCCGGCGGGATCTGGGTTAGGCGCGACTGGCGCTCTGTGACGGCAACTTCGGGATGAGCCATCCCAGGAAGGCGTCCTCGCTGCGCGTCTGGAGTGTCGCCGTCCCGGGACCGGTCAGATCCACGACGAGACCTTCGCCACTGAGGAGCGTGCTCTTC
>JAUVNV010000228.1 GCA_030599515.1 Acidimicrobiia bacterium | reverse complement strand
TCATGAGGGCCCTCGTCGCGATGTCGGGCGGCGTCGACTCCTCGGTCGCCGCGGCCCTCATGATCGAAGCCGGATACGACGTCGTCGGTGTCACGCTGAAACAGTGGGTCGGAGCGGGGGGAGAGATGCCGGCTGCAGGATGCTGCACCGTTGCGGACGCTGAGGACGCAAGACGGGTTGCTGCACAACTCGACATCCCCTACTACGTCCTCGACTACGTCCAGGAGTTCGCAGCCGCGGTTGTCGAGCCCTTCGGCGCGGCCTATCTCGCCGGTAGGACGCCGAATCCGTGCATCGAGTGCAACCGCACCGTTCGATTCTCAGCGCTCCTGGAGCGAACCACAGCACTCGACGCCGATGTCCTCGTCACCGGCCATCACGCCCGGATCAGTCATGACGAGACAGGCTGGCACCTGCTCCGTGCCGTCGACGGCACCAAAGACCAGTCCTACGTTCTCCACATGCTCGGCCAGGAAGAGCTGTCGAGGATCCGGCTCCCCGTGGGGGAGATGACGAAGGTCGAGGTTCGGGAGCGCGCTGCGACCATGGGTCTGAGAACGGCGTCGAAGCCCGACAGCCAGGACATCTGTTTCGTGGCCTCCGGCGACTACCGAGACTTCCTCGCGGAGCAGTTCCCAGAGACGGCCCTCCCGGGACCTGTCGTCGACACGGCGGGAACGATCCTCGGCGAGCACGACGGGATCACCGGATTCACGATCGGACAGCGTCGCGGCCTCGGGATCGCGGTCGGCGAAGCCCGGTACGTCGTCGACATTCAGGCGAAGGATCGGCGCGTCGTCGTTGGAACGTACGACGAGATGCTGGCGGACGGCTGCGTGGTCGGCGGTGTGTCGTTCATCTCCGGAGCACCGCCAAACGATCCGAACGTGTCCGTGAAGGTTCGGTACCGGACACCGGCGATCGCCGCCACACTGCAACAGGTCGGCGACCGGTGGAACGTCCGGTTCGGTGAACGTCAGCCGGCGCCCGCCCCCGGGCAGTCCGCCGTCTTCTACGACGGGGATCAGGTCCTCGGCGGAGGAACGATCGAAGAGGTGATGAGAGGATGAGGCTCACCGGTGTTGGCAGCCTTCCCCACGACGATGCTGCCGAAGCCGCAGCGTTCGTGTTCTCGACCACCGATCTTCCGTACCTGCCCCAGTTGCCGAACCTCGATCCATCCGAAGGGATGCTGCGCCAATGGGGCGACGGTCTCTGCGGCGCCGGAGGATCCGACGACGGGATCGGGCTCCGATGGGGGGAGCCGTCTCTGACGGACTCCGAGCCATTCGGAGGAGCCGCCGCGATGCTTGATCTCCTCGACGGGCCGGAGATCAAGACCCAGTTCACCGGCCCGGTCACGCTCTGGCTCGCCTTGCTCGCCGCCGGGTGTCCGAGCGACGGTCTTTGGACCTGTGTCGTGGAGGGCCTGTCGGAACGACTGGTGGCTCACGTCGACATGATCAGAGCGGTGCGACCGAACGTCGAGATGGTCACGGTGATGGATGAACCGGCCCTTGTGATGTTCGCACCGGGACGCTCCGACGGGCCGGTCCCGATCGAAGCGGCCGCCGACGCGATCGCAAGGGTCTTTGCAGAAGCACCCATCCCCGTCGGGATCCACGTCTGTGGAGACACCGATTGGAGAATGGTCGCGGGCCTCAAACCGGCATGGCTCTCGTGGGACCTGGCCGGCCTCGGCGACGGGTTCCTCTCTGCGACCGACGCGATCGCCGAGATCGTGTCACAGGGAACGGGCATCATGTGGGGCATGGTGCCCACCGATCCCGCTCCAGTCGACCTCGACCGGGTCCGTTCCCGGTACGGTACGGCTGTGACCCGTCTCGTCCTCGAGGGTGCCCCGGTTGGGGCGCTGACTACACGATCTCTCGTGACTCCGGCCTGTGGTCTTGCCGGCACGACCGTCGGTGGGGCCGGTGTTGTGATGGAGCGCTTGCGGGAAGTCGCGGAGGTGGTCGATGGCTGATCCGGCGGCCAGGGCGGCAGAACTGCGCGCCCTTCTGAAGGAGCACAACTACCTCTATCACGTCCTCGACGCACCTGAGGTCTCCGACATCGAATTCGACGAGCTGTTTCGCGAGTTGCAGGGGCTCGAAGCCACTCACCCCGAAGTCGTCGTTCCCGACTCACCGACGCGACAGGTCGGCGGCCCAGTGTCGGACGCGTTCGCTCCGGTCACGCACCGGGAGCGCATGTTCTCGCTCGACAACGTCGAGAGCCTCGAGGATCTCGAAGCGTGGCGGACTCGTCTCGTGCGCCTCCTCGACCGTGAACCGAACGCCTATTCGTGCGAGCTGAAGATCGACGGACTCGCGATCTCGCTCACCTATGAGGCGGGCCATCTGGTTCGAGCCGCCACCCGCGGCGATGGGATCACCGGTGAGGACATCACGGCGAACGTCCGAACGATCGGCAACGTGCCGCGCGTGCTGCGGGGTGACGCCCCTTCGGTGGTCGAGGTGCGCGGGGAGATCTACATGCCGGTCTCGGCGTTCGACGAACTCAACGAGCGGCAGGCCGCCGAAGGCAAACCACCTTATGTGAACCCCCGGAACACGGCCGCCGGTTCGGTCCGCCAGAAGGACCCGGCGGCGACCGCGGCGCGGCGCCTCTCCCTATGGGCGTATCAGATCGGTTTTCTCGAAGGCGGTCCGGAACTGGCCTCGCACACGGAGCAGATGGACTGGATCTCGGAACTCGGTCTGCCGGTCAACCCGGAGAATCGTGCCGTGGGCACGATCGACGAGGTCGAGGCGTACGTCCGGAACGCCGAGGATCACCGCCACACCCACGATTACGACACCGACGGGATCGTCATCAAGGTCGACTCGCTCGCCGATCAACGCGACCTGGGGTTCACGGCCAAGAGCCCTCGCTGGGCCGTCGCGTACAAGCTCCCCCCGGAGGAGAAGACGACAACGCTCCTCGACATCAAGATCAACGTCGGCCGCACCGGTGCGGTAACCCCGTATGCGGTCCTCGAGCCGGTCTTCGTTGGCGGCGTGACGGTCACGAACACGACCCTCCACAACGAGAGTGATCTCCACCGCAGGAACGTCCGACCCGGGGACACCGTCATCGTCCGACGAGCCGGGGACGTGATCCCGGAGATCGTCGGTCCGGTGCTATCACTGCGTCCGAAGGGACTTCCTCAGTGGCACATGCCCGAAGAATGCCCGTTCTGCGGAAACCCGATCGTGCTCCCCGACGGGGAGGCCAAGGCCAAGTGCACCGGCGGCTATGAGTGCCCGAGCCGGCTCCGTGAGTACCTCGCACACTTCGCCGGCAGGGGAGCGATGGACATCGAGGGTCTCGGCTACAAGACCGTCGATCTCCTGCTCTCCGAAGGGCTGGTTCGCGACCCCGCCGACGTGTTCACCTTGAAGCCCGATGATCTCCTCGGCCGTGAAGGTTGGGGCGAGATCTCCGTCGCGAACCTCCTTGGAGCGATCGATGAAGCGAAGGACCGTGATGTCGGTCGGTTGCTCACCGGCTTCGGCATCGATCACGTTGGAGGGACAGTCGCCCGGGTTCTGGCTCGCCGCTTCGGAAGCATCGATGCCCTGTCGTCTGCCACCGAGGACGACATCACGGAGATCGACGGGATCGGGCCGGAGATCGCAGGATCCGTGGTTGCATGGTTCAACGACGACGAGAACGCTCGACTCGTCGAGAAGATGAGAGCGGCCGGCGTACGCATGATCGACCCCATCGTCGAGGAGGCGGGGGGCGATCTTCTCGAAGGCGTCACCGTCGTCATCACCGGATCGCTCGACGGCTACTCACGATCTGAAGCGAAGGCCGCCGTCGAAGATCGCGGAGGGAAGGTCACGGGATCCGTATCGGGGAAGACCACGGCGCTGGTCGCTGGTGCCTCACCAGGCTCGAAGATGACCAGAGCAGTCGACCTGGGCGTCCCGGTCCTCGACGAGGATGCATTCATCCGACTGCTGGAGGAAGGCCAGGATTCACTGGGCGGCTGATGTCAGATCTGTGAGCTTTGAGCAAGAACGGTCAAGTCTTAACCGACTACCGACTACCGACTACCGACTACCCGGCGAACAGACCCACTGCGACAACGACGGCGAGCACAACCGGAACCATGGCTGCCCATACCGG
>JAUVNV010000216.1 GCA_030599515.1 Acidimicrobiia bacterium | reverse complement strand
TTCCGACGGGACTCCGTGGGTCGGGACGAACGGCGGACTGAGCACCTTCGACAGCGAGGAGTGGACTGCCTACACGGCTGCGAACGGTCTCCCGCACGACTGGGTCACTTCGCTGGCGATCGATGGAGGAGGAACCGTGTGGGTTGCCACGAGAGGGGGCCTGGGTCGCCTCGACAGCGGTGGGTGGACCACCTACACGACTGCCGACGGCCTGCTCAACGACTGGGTGAACGCGGTCGCAGTGGGAGGCGACGGGACCGTCTGGGCCGGCACGAGCGGCGGACTTGCTCACTTGGACGATGGGACCTGGACCGCCTACACCGCCGTAGACGGCCTGCCCCACGATCGGGTGACGGCGGTGGCGGTCGCCGAGGACGGAGTCGTCTGGGTCGGCACCAAGGGTGGGCTTGGGCGCCTGGATGGCAACGAGTGGACCACCTACATGGCCGTTTCGACCGAGCCGTAGGCCCGCCGAGATGCCGTCTGCTCCGAACTGTGGGCTGTGAGGGCATCTATGCGCCACTACGAGCCCAGGGTTCGCAACGCACCTGTCAGTCGGCGCAGATCTCGAGGATCGCGTCGCCATGGGCCTCGAGTTTCGCCGGGCCGATGCCGGGGACCGCGGCCAGTTGGCTCTCCGTCCGTGGTCGGATCCCCGCGATCGTCTCGATCGTCGCGTCGTGGAGGATCACGTACGCCGGCATCCCCGTCGCTCGGGCGGTCTCGAGCCGCCACGCCTTCAATCGCTCGACGAGAGCAGCATCCGGTGTGATCAACTCCGGCTCCGGTGTGAGGGGTCCCCTGCGACCCCCCGCCTTGATCTCATCACCCCATCTGACCTGGAACTGCCCTCCCCCTTCGACCTCGATCCAGAGGCCGTCGGAGTCGATGTCTACCACGGCCCCGCTGATGCCACCGTGAACCGCGACGGCATCGCCCATTTCGACGCCGATCCCCCGCGTCTTGCGCTCCGAACGCTTCATGCGCTCGGCGGGTTGCGGTTCGACCGTTCGTGAGGCCTCTCCGGTGAGTTCGTCGAGGAACCGGGAGGGATTATCGACGTCGGACAGGATCGCGACCTCCTGGATCCCTCGTGTGATCGCCACGTGGAGGATCCGTCGCTCCTCTTCGAGATCCGTCGCGAGGTCGTGTGGAAGAAGGCCACGATCCACCCCGAAGACCAGCACCCGGTCCCATTCGAGTCCCTTCGCTCGATGCACGGTCGACAGGGTCACTCCATCCGATCGCGAACGGTCGATCATCTCGACGAGCCAGGGTTCGAAATCCGAGGCGGTCGGGTGAATCGCGGCCACCCGCCGCAGCGCCACGAGATCGTCCGACTGTGCCGAGCGATCGGCACGGCTACGACCGCTATCCAGCGCCAGCGCAGACGACTCCAATCCGACGCGCCGAACCACGACATCGAGGAGTGCGCCTGCGTCGTCCTGTTCCGCTGCGATCGCCACACGTTCCAGATCGTCGACGAAGCCAGCCCAGCGCTGCGCCTGTTTGCCGGCCAGATCGGTCCCCGCTGCCACCACCCCGTTGAGATCGAAGACGCGGCGTCTCCCCAGCAGGTCGGCGGCGAGTCGATTGAGTCCGCGTGACGGTCTCCGCACCGCAGTCATCAGGTCCGTACGTGCCATCCGGTCCGGATCGAGGCCGAGACGCATCCAGGCGAGCGTCGCCGAAACGACGGTGCGGCCGAGGATCCCCCGGTTGATCGGCGACGAGAAGGGCACATCCCGATCGGCGAGGGCGACGTGCACGGGGAGGAGCGCGGAGTTGACGCGCGCCAGGATGGCGACGTCGGACGGCTCTGCCCCATCGAGCCACGCCTCGATCCGATCCGCCGCGTCGAGGGCGAGGCAATCTCCGTCTACCCGCTCAGCCGTGAAGGCGTCGGGCCGATCGACCGCATCGACCGCCGCCGTGATCGTCTTCTCGATCCGCCGATCGTTGTATGACAGGAGGTTCGTAGCCGCTGCAACGACTGGAACCGGGCACCGGTAGTTGACCTCCAGGGGATGCGAATCCGCCCCGGGGAAGAGCTGGTCGTAGTCGATGAGATAGCCCGGATCGGCGCCTGCATATCCGTAGATCGTCTGATCGTCATCACCGACACCGAACACGTCGAGTTGCGGAGAAGCAAGGAGCCGAATGAGAAGGAGGTACGCACCGGTGAGGTCCTGGAACTCGTCGACGAGGACGTGGCGGCACCGGTCTTGCCATCGACGCCGGAGGTCCGGATCACCGAGCAGTGCCTCGATCGCTCCATAGACCTGTTCGTCGAAGTCGGCTTCACTGCGGCGATCCAGGCGGTCCCGGTACTGCTCGTAGACCGTGGCGAAGCCGGGAACGTCGTCACGCCCCTCCTCAACGGTTTCCGGCGACCGAAGAGCGATCCTCACCTCCGAGAGCGCCTCGATGTACGGGCCGACGGTGTCGGTCTTGGGTCGTCTCGGTGCCTGAACGATGGGTTCGAGACGTGACCGCACGTCCCGCTCGTCGAGAAGTTGCAGATCGCCCCGGGCGTCGCGAAGGATCTCCCAACCGAGAGAGTGGACGGTTCGAATGAGAGCACCACCAGCGGCGCCGGCTCGTTTGCGCAGCTCTGCCGCCGCCTTCGTGTTGTATGCGAGAGCGCATACCGTCCCGGATTCGATCGCCCGGACATCGAGGAGATGGCGGAGCCGGGAGGTGAGCGTCCGGGTCTTTCCGGACCCCGCCGGAGCGATGATCCGGGCAGGGCCGGAGCCGTGGTTGGCGGCAGCAACCTGGTCCGGCGCGAGTCCTCCGTCGACCGGTCGGTCGACCGTCATCGGATCGAGACGCCCCAGCGTCACGGTCTCGGCGTGCACGACGGCTTCCCTCGTCTCGATCGGCCCTCGGGGACCACCGTCGATCCATGCGGGCGTTCCGTCGGGAAGAAAGACGTCGGCGGGGCCTCCTTCGGTGGCTCCGATCGCGGCCGCCTTGACCGCCCACCACCACTTGATTGCACCGGTGCGAGCGTCGTAGCTGTTGGCCCACACGAGGAAGTGGAGACGTTCGAGTGGGAAGAGGAACGTGGAACCGACCTCGTAAGGATCTCTGCTCTCGATCTCGGGTTTCCGGAGAGCGGAAGGATCGACACCGAGTTCGATGACGACGCCTTCCCTGCCCGACCAGGCGCGGTGGAGCCGGTCGATCGATGCCTCCGGGTCGGCCAGCGTTGCCTCATCGACGAAGACGACCGACGCCCCCTTCCACGGTTCGGGAACGGGTGCGTCGGGTTCGATCACGACGGATCGACCGAGTGGTTGCGGGGCAGTCACGATGGCGAGGTTAGAGCGAGCCTGTGACGTGGAAAGGAAGAGTTGCGGTTGATGTATCGAACCGATATAGTTATATCGATTCGATACATCGGAGAACACTCATGCTCGACTTCGCCATCCTTGGACTGCTTCGTGAACAGCCGCGACACGGCTACGAACTGAAGCGCGCCCTCGGCGATCTCGGCTTCTGGCAAGTCTCGTTCGGATCCCTCTACCCCGCGCTCAGGCGCCTGGAGAAGCAGGGGTTCATCGAGGCCGCCAAAGGCGAGGGACGTCGCAAGGCGTATCGGGTGACGGAGCCGGGGCGCATCCGCTTCGGCGAGATGCTGTTGGAGTCCGGTGACGATTCAGACCGGGACTTCCAGCTCCGTCTGGCATTTCTCGGGTACGTCGCGCCGCAGAGCCGTCTCGGGGTCCTCGAGGACCGCAGAACGGCGCTCCAGGACCGGCTTCACGGCGCACGACGCTCCTTCCGGGGGGCACGGAGCGGCGCCAGGAATCCGGACCGGTATCGAATGGCGCTCATGGAGCGAAGGGTCCGGTCGACCGAGGCGGACATCGCCTGGCTCGACGAACTCATCGCCGGCGAGCGAAGCGCCGCGGCGGGCGCATGAGTTCACAGAACGAGGAGGAGACTATGTCCAACAAAGTACGGGTTGCGATCGCAGGGCTCGGTAACTGCGCCAACTCACTCATCCAGGGCGTCGAGTACTACCGCGACGCCGATCCGTCTCTCAAGGTCCCCGGGTTGATGCACATCGATCTCGGTGGCTACCACGTCGGTGACGTCGAGTTCGTCGCCGCCTTCGACGTCGACGCCACGAAGGTCGGCCAGGACATCTCGAAGGCCATGTGGGCCGGGATGAACAACACGATCGAGTTCGTCGAAGTGCCCAGTCTCGACATCCAGGTCATGCGCGGCCCGACCCTCGACGGTCTCGGCAAGTTCTACGTCGACGAAATCGAAGAATCGGCCGCGGAACCGGTCGACGTCGTTGCGGTCCTCAAAGACTCGAACGCCGATGTTCTCGTGTCGTACCTGCCGGTCGGCTCGGAGGTCGCTACCAAGTTCTACGCCCAGGCCGCGCTCGACGCCGGGGTGGGATTCGTCAACGCGAT
>JAUVNV010000102.1 GCA_030599515.1 Acidimicrobiia bacterium | reverse complement strand
CTTTGCCGAGTTGTACGGCGTCATGGTAATCGTCACCGACATCGCCGGCAATCCCCTCACGAGTGTCAGCAACCCATGCGGCTACTTCTCCGCCGTCTCCGGTGAGGCTTCGGCTGTTGAACGGTGCGTCACCGAGTGGAAGGCCCTCGGGGACCAGTACGACTTCGAAGCGCGGCTGCGACCCAGCCATCTCGGCTTCCTCTGCACAAGAGCCTTCATCCGGGTTGGCAACGAACTCGCCGGGATGGTGATCTCGGGCGGCATCGCTCCGGAAGACTGGCCACCGTCTGCCGCAGAGATCGAGGCGATCGCGATCGAGTCCCGCGTACCGGTCACTACCGTGCAGCGCAGCATCGATCACGTGCATCGGCTCGACCCCGCCGAGCAGGAACGCCTCCTCACCGGCATCCCCATCCTCGCCAAACACCTCTCCCGAATCGCAACCAGCGCTCAACGACCAACCAACCAAACAAGGAGCACAACGTGAAACGACTGCTGATCCTCGGAGCAGGTACCGCCGGCACCATGGTGGCGGCCAAGCTTCGGCCCCGGCTCGGCAACGACGAGTGGAAGATCACGATGATCGACCAGGAGCCGACCCACTACTACCAGCCGGGGTTCCTGTTCATCCCGTTCGGGATCTACACGCCCGACGACGTCGTCAAGCCCAAGGCCGACTTCATCCCCGCAGGCGTGGAGTACATCGAGGCGGAGATCGATCTGATCGAAGCAGCGCAGAATCGTGTCACGCTGGCCGACGGCACGCATGTCGAGTACGACTACCTCGTCATCGCCACCGGCACGTCGATTCGGCCGGACGAGACCCCCGGCCTGGAAGGTCCCGAGTACGGCAAGACCGTGCACGACTTCTACACGCTCGAGGGCGCCAAGGCGCTCGCCGAGGCACTCCGCTTCTGGGAGGGCGGGAAGCTGGTCCTCAATATCGTCGAGATGCCGATCAAGTGCCCGGTCGCACCCCTCGAGTTCATCTTTCTCGCCGATGCCTACTTCCAGGACAAGGGGCTCAGGGACAACGTCGATCTCACCTATGTGACACCGCTCGACGGCGCGTTCACGAAGCCAATCGCTGCCAAGCATCTCGGCAATCTCCTCGAAGACAAGAACATCAGTCTCGAACCCGACTTCTACCTCGAGCGTGTAGACGCCGACGAGAAGAAGCTGATCTCATACGATGAGCGAGAGATCGAGTACGACCTTCTCATCACGATCCCGTTGAACTTCGGTTCCGATGTCGTGGCGCGGTCCGGTCTCGGAAACGAGATGAACTACGTTCCTGTCGACAACAAGAACTTCCTCTCGAAGGACTACGAGAACGTCTTCGCGATCGGCGATGCAGCCGATCTCCCCACGTCGAAGGCCGGGTCGGTCGCCCACTTCGCCGTTGAGGTCTTCACGGAGAACTTCCTCCGCCATGTCGAAGGTCTACCCATGCTCGAGGAGTTCGACGGCCACGCCAACTGCTTCATCGAGTCGGGGCACGGCAAGGGGTTGCTGATCGACTTCAACTACGACACCGAGCCGCTCCCAGGTAAGTACCCGCTCCCGGGAATCGGGCCCTTCACGCTTCTGCGTGAGACTGAGATGAACCACTGGGGCAAGATGATGTTCAAGTGGACCTACTGGAACATGCTGCTGCGCGGCAAGCCTCTGCCACTCCCCCACGAGATGCTGATGGCGGGCAAGATCGATGAGGGCGCCTGATGGAGACGTCCACGGATCGGATCATCGAACTCGAGCGCAAGCTCGACGCGATGTCCGAGCAGCTCGATCTCATCGCTGAGGAGCTGCGCGAGCAGCGGCTCCGCCGGCAGCAGTGGGACGAACTGCGCTCCGACCTCTCGCCCATCGCCGCGGAGGCCATGGAGCTCGCGAGCAACGAACTAGAAGCCATGCAGGACTTCGTCCAGCCCGAGGACATGCTGCGTTTGCTGCGTCGGATCCTCCGCAACACGAAGAACATCGAGGACGGGATGGCTCGCTATGAGAGTCTCATGGACTTCCTCGACGATGCGGGGACGCTCACTACTGAGGCCTTCATCAAGATCCTGACCACACTCGAGGAGTTCGAGCAGCGGGGCTACTTCGAGTTCGCCAACGCGGGTCTCGGTGTCGTCGATCGGGTGGTGACGGCGTACTCGAAGGAGGACGTCGAGGCTCTCGGCGACAACGTCGTCCAGATGCTCGACATCGTCAAGGATCTGACCCAGCCGGAGATGCTCGCCGTCGCCACCCGGATGCTCGATGCCGTTCAACGACAGCAGGCCGCTGCGGAACTCGAACCGGCGGAACCGCCCGGTCTGTTCGCCCTCGCCGGCCAGATGCGCGACCCGGAGGTCCGGCGCGGCCTCGCCCGCGCGCTCAACACGTTCAAGGTGGTGTCCGCATCGGAAACCGAGACCGCTGCGAACACGCTCAAAGCTCAAGCAACAGACCATTCACCTGAAGGAGGTGCGTGATGCCGGTAACGACCATCGGCGGCCAGGAGGTCCACGTCGACGACGAGGGCTTCCTCACGGAGTACGACGAGTGGACCGAGGATCTCGCGAGGGAACTCGCCACGAACATCGGAATTGCAGACCTGAACGATGATCACTGGAAGGTCATCACCTTCCTGCGTTCGGACTTCAAGGACCAGGGCGAAACCGCCACGCTGCGACGGGTCTCAGCAGTCGGGGGGATTCCGACGAAGAGCCTCTTCCAGCTGTTCCCCAAGAAGCCCGCAAGGAAGATGTCCTACGTGTCCGGGCTGCCCAAGCCCGCCGGCTGCATCTAGAGAGGTCCAATATGACAGACGCACCGATCATTCCCGACTTCGGAGACGATGACGAAGACCGCAAGATCTCATTCGTGTGCTCGAAGGGCACCCTCGACATGGCCTATCCGGCGCTCATCATGGCGAGCGGCGCGCTCGAGCTGGGTATCGAGACCCATATCTTCTTCACGTTCTGGGGCATGGACATGATCAACAAGAAGACGATGGGGAACCTCAAGTTCACCCCGGTCGGCAATACGTCGATGCCGGTGCCGGCTGCCATGGCACCGCTTCCCGGGATGACGACGTTCGCCACCCACAAGATGAAGAAGCAGATGGAGGACCTCGACATCCCGGACATCCCGACGTTCCTGGAGCATCTCCAGGACATGGGCTGTCACCTCTGGGCGTGCAAGATGTCGGTCGACATGTTCGACCTCACCGAGGACCAGATGTTCGACGGCCTCGACGGCGTACTGAACGTCGGAGAGTTCATGGAGATCATCGAGGGCGCCCAGACGATGTTCATCTGAGCGGTATCAAGTCTTGAGTACCGGGTACTGAGTAGGGAGCGCTCCTTTCGATCGTCGGGGGGAGCGCTCCTTCGTCGTCGGTTGTCGACTGAACCGACCCGGAATGGAACGATCGACGGCGCGCTAGCGTTCACGGGGCGAGTTCGCCAGACGGCCGCGGCCTTCGGGTCGAGGAAAGTCCGGACTCCACAGGGCAGGATGCTGGGTAACTCCCAGGCGGGGCGACCCGACGGAAAGTGCAACAGAGAGCAGACCGCCGATGGCCTCGGGAATCTCACATCCCGGGGCACAGGCAAGGGTGAAACGGTGGTGTAAGAGACCACCAGCGTTCCGGGAGACCGGGACGGCTCGGCAAACCCCATCCGGAGCAAGGTCGAGCAGGGACAGGGCGGCCCGCCCGCTACGTCCCGGGTAGACCGCACGAGGCCTGCAGCAATGCCGGTCCCAGATAGATGGCCGTCCACGACAGGATCCGGCTTACCGGCGAACTCGCCAAGGTTGAAGCGCCCCCGATCGGGGGCGCTTCTCGTTCGGTTGTCCCCTGCCGCGGCCGATCCTCTACTTCCTCGCGGTCCGGGTCGTAGGCTCGGCACCCATGGCGATCATCCGGGACATCGCAGATCGGACGCCGGAGACCAGGAACCGGGCGATCGACTTCTTCCGAGCAGCAGCTCTGATCACCGTCGTGCTCGGCCACTGGCTGGCATCGGCCGTCTTCGTCGACGACACCGGTTCACTGCGATTCACGAACATCCTCGAACTGACCGAGTGGACCCACTGGCTGACATGGGCCATCCAGGTGATGCCGGTGATCTTCCTCGTCGGCGGCTACGCGAACTGGCACTCCTTTCACGCTTCACAGCGCAGAGGGGATTCGACCGGAACCTGGATCACAGCGCGATTCCGACGGCTCATGACGCCGATCGTTCCGTTCCTCGCGGTCTGGACCGTCATCAGCGTGATCGCCGGCCTCCTCGGGGTGGATCACTCTCTGATAAGAGCCGGCAGTTTCGCCGTCGTGACCCCGCTGTGGTTCCTGGCGGTCTATCTGCTGGTGATCCTTGCCGTTCCCTTCACGGTTCCGCTCTGGACTCGATTGGGCTGGTGGACGATCGCCGTCGGTGTCCTCCTCGCCTTCTCGATCGACGCCGTTCGGTTCGCGACGGGATTCGACTGGATCGGATGGCTCAACTTCGGAGCCGTCTGGATCACGGCCCACCAACTCGGATACGGTTGGGCGACCGAACGCACCCGTCCCCGATCGGTCGTCCTCCTCACCACACTCCCGCTCACCCTCGCCGCACTCCTCCTCCTCACGCTGTTCGGCCCCTACCCGGTCTCCATGGTTGGTGTGCCCGGCGCTACAGCGAACAACACCCTTCCACCCACCGGCGTGCTCGTGCTTCTCTCACTCATGCAGTACGGGATCGTTCGCCTCATCGAACCCGCGGCGCAGCGATTCATGGTCCGGAGGCGTCCATGGATCGCCGTCGTCGGATTCCACGCCGTGATGATGACGGTCTACATCTGGCATCTTCCGACGCTCGCGATCATCGTCCTCATCGGGTACGGCGTCGGTGTCGGTTTCACCATCGAACCGCTGACGGTTGCATGGTGGCTCACTCGACCGATCTGGATCGCTGTGTTGCTGACCGCCCTTGTCGGGGTGGTCGGGATCTTTGGCCGATTCGAGCCCAGGGTGCGCACAACACCGAGTCCGAACGTTGCCGTCATCGCGTTCGGCGTGATCGCGTCTCTCACATCGATCTCGGTCGGGGTCGTCCTCGGCTTCGTACCGGAAGAGGGCCTCATGCGTTGGTGGGTCGTCGCGCTCTTTGCGGCGGGCGTCGTCGCTCTCGGCGCCTATCCCGCGCGGTCGCATTCGAACACGACAGAGGGGCCGTCCGGAGACGACCCCTCGAGGCGTTGAGTCCCGATAGCGCCTACTCGGCGTCGCCGGAGGTCACGAGCTTGTAGAGACCCCAGCCGAGAGCGGCGCCGATGAGAGGAGCGATCCAGTACACCCACTGATCGGTCCAGACACCACCCACGATTCCCGGGCCGAGGGAACGGACCGGGTTCACCGACGTTCCCGTGAACGGGATGAGCACGAGGTGGATCATCGTCAGTGTGAGGCCGATCCCGAGGAAGGCCGTCTTGCCGGAGTTCTCGCTCGTCGTGACCTTCAGGATCACAGCGAGGAAGATCGCCGTGAACACCACTTCGAACAGGAACGCTTCCCAGGCCTCGATGCCCGCGCCGAATGTCGTCATCGTGCTGGCGACGGCTTCCGTGCTCGTCGCGACCAGGAGTGTCAGCGATGCAAGCACGGCTCCGACGAGTTGCGCGACCCAGTATCCGGCCATCGATAGGGGATCCATCCGGCGGTCGAGGACCATCGCGAGGCTTACTGCGGGGTTGAAGTGCCCGCCGGAGATCTCGCCGAAGGCGTACAGACCGGCCATCAGCGCAAGGCCGAAACCGAACGCGACGATGAGGATGTTGGACGGCGCGCCGCCGGCGGCCGCCGACAGGATCGTTGCGGTACCCCCCAGCACGAGCACATAGGTGCCTAGGACCTCGGCGGCGAGTTTGTTGGCGGACATGTCCCTCCCTTTGGTTGACCCGACTGTCGGAATCCCTACACGGCGCGGAGGTTACACGAACGGGCCTTTCCCTAGGATTCATCGGAAAGAGGAGACCCCATGACTCGCTTCGCCTACTTCTGCGGACACGAGCAGTTTCAGCCCGAAGACATCGTCCGGCACGCCGTGCTGGCCGAAGAGGCAGGATTCGACACCGTCATGGTGTCGGAGCACTTCCACCCATGGGTGGACGACGTCTCGGCCTCCGGCTACGCCTACTCGACTCTCGGAGCGATCGCTCAAGCAACCGAGCGGGTCGAACTCGTCACGGCCGTCACGACCCCGCTCTTCCGCTACCACCCGGCCGTCGTCGCCCAGGCCGCAGCAACGATCGACCGCCTCTCGGGCGGAAGGTTCCGGCTTGGTATCGGCACCGGTGAGAACCTCAACGAGGGGCCCCTCGGTTATCCGTTCCCCAAATACCCGGAGAGAGCCGCCCGTATGCGAGAGGCGCTCGAGATCATGCGGCGGCTCCTCGACGGCGAGAAGCTCACCTACGAGGGCCGGTTCTATCGCACCGACCGGGCGAAGCTCTACAGCCCTCCCCTCTCCGATCTCCCGATCTGGATGGCCGCCGGCGGACCGAAGTCGGCGGTTCTCGCCGCCACGATGGCTCAGGGAATCATCACGTCGGTCAAGGATCCGGCGACGACGATGAGCCGGGTCATCGATCCAGCCCGAGGTGCGGCATCCGAAGCCGGTCGCCCTCCCCCGACTATCGTGGCGAGCCGGTGGACGGTTCGCGCAAACACCGATGATGAGGCATGGGAGGCACTCGGTGCGTGGAGGGGATTGCGCGCCCCCGGTCATCTCGAGGCCGTCGATCCGGCGGACCTCCGCCAACGAGCAGACGAACTCGATCGCGACGAGATCCTCTCCGCCTACAGCATCGTGTCCCGAGCCGCGGACTACCTCGATGCTTACCGGCCTCTGGTCACAGAGATCGGTGCGGATGTCGTCACGATCCAGACGACGTCACTCGATCAGGAGGCCACCATCGCGATGCTCGGCGCCGAGGTACTACCTGCATTGCGCTCGCTCGGGCGATGACTAACTGCTCGCTGCTTCGATGAGGGCAAGGGCACGACGGGCGAAGTCGTCATCGTGGCCACCCGCCTCGATCGCAGCCCACAGCGCGGGAACGACCACGTCAACGTAGGCCCGGCGCACTTCGTCGCCGTCGGCGTCATCTGGGAGCGACTCGAGATAGGCGTCGAGAGGTTCGATGAAACCGGAAGCAAGCGTTGCGACGAGATCGACAAGCCAGGTTCCGTCATCACGGGTGAAGACCGGAGCAGATGCCTCCTCCTGCGCCCTGACCGTGACCACCGCCCACCGCACGTCCCCCGCTTCTACCTCTTCCGAAGCGCCAACGTTGAGAGTCGATATGGGTCGTCCGGCGAACGCATCGAATCCGTCACGGAACGACGACCAGTATGCGGCCGCCACGGCGGGCGTGACACCGTCTGACAGCATTGCTGCCGTATCGGCGGCCGGAAGGTTGTTCTCCGCTGCGAGCACGATGACCATCGAGGGTTCGAAGACGGTCGCCGTCGCCGCCTCGAATTCCCGCCCTTCCACTGCTTCGGCCCAACCGGCGACGATGGCGGGAGGAGAGGACTCCGGATCCTCTTCGGACGCGCCGCACGCTGTCGCTGCCAGAACAAGTGCGAGGGCCAGCGGTACGAGAGTTTTCATCGACGGTGAAGGCTAACGATGCGGACTCTCTAGGTCGCGAGCGCAGAAACGAGTACCTTCCCTGCTCGTGAACACAGCCCTCGTCAAAGCCATCGCCCTCGGCGCGATCGCCGGTACCGTCGCCGGTCTCTTCGGCGTCGGTGGCGGTGTCATCGTCGTCCCGGGCCTCGTCCTCTGGCTGGCAGTCTCCCAGCGAGAGGCCTCCGGTACGTCGACCGCGACGATCGTGGCTTCGTCCGCCGCAGCCATGGTCGCGTTCGGCATCGTCGGGAACGTGGACTGGTCGTCGGCCGGACTCATCCTCATCGGATCCGTCATCGGAGCATGGGGCGGTGCCTGGATCGCCGAACGAATCAACGAACGGGTGCTCGCTCTCACATTCGCCGTCGTCCTCGCCGTCGCCGGGATCAGGATGGTGGTCTGATCATGTTGGAGATCGTCGCGCTCATCGGTCTTGGTATCTTCGCCGGAGCGATCGCCGCCTCCCTCGGACTCGGCGGCGGCATCATCTTCGTGCCTGCTCTCGTCGTGTTCTTCGGATTGGATCAACACATCGCACAGGGCACTTCGCTGGCCGTCATCTTCCCCACCGCCATCGTCGCAACGGTTGCGCACTCCCGAATGGGGAACGTTCGATGGCGTCTTGCGATCCCGATCGGTGCCGCAGGAATCGCCGGTGCCGTCCTCGGAGCGCAGATCGCCCTTCGTCTCGACGCCAATCTCCTGCGCCGCATGTTCGGAGTCTTCCTGTTGTTGCTCGCTGTGCGCATGGCCTGGCGGACTTGGCGCATCAACGATGGACCGGAGTCCGAGTCCGATCCTTCTTGACGGAAGTCCGCCGGGTCGATGCATTGGCGTGCCGAACGAGCGTCGGTGGTCAGGGAACGAGGATCGCCCGGCAGTGGACGCAGCGGGGCGGGTCCTGTCGTCGGGCTTCGTTCTCTTCGGCCGACGAGAGCATGAGATGGCAGGCGCCGCACACGCCGTTGTTCAGGGCGCCTACGACCCGGCCGTCTCGTGAGCCACGGAGACCCTCGTAGAGATCAATGAGG
>JAUVNV010000231.1 GCA_030599515.1 Acidimicrobiia bacterium | reverse complement strand
GTCCCTCCTCGAGCGCATCCACGAGATGGTTCACCTCTCGGTCGCTTCGATCGCGCTGCCCGGCTCGCTTGGAACGGCAACGGAACTCCTCGTGGCGTGGAACCTCGCCTATGTGGCGCGGTTCACCGATGCAATGCCGAAGCCGGTCATCGCTGTCGGCGAACAGTGGCGGCGACTGGTTCCGCTTCTCACGGAGGAGCTCCGGACAGACGGAGCGCTCGTGTCTATCGTCGACACCGTTGACGAAGCTGTGCAGATCGTCTCCGCGTCCGCCCGCGGTCAATGATCGACCTACGGGATCTGACGAAGGTCTTCCCCGGCACGACCGCGCCGGCCGTGGACCGACTCAATCTTCACGTCGAGCGCGGGGAAATCGCCGTGCTCGTCGGACCGTCCGGATGCGGCAAGACGACGACGCTGAAGATGATCAACCGTCTCGTGGAGCCGACATCCGGCACGATCCGAATCGACGGGCGCTCCATCGATGCCGTGCCGGTGCACGAACTCAGACGCGGCATCGGGTACGTCATCCAACAGATCGGTCTCTTTCCACACCGGACTATCCGCCAGAACATGGCCACCGTCCCCGGTCTCCTCGATTGGGACAAGAAGCGGATCGCCCAGCGAGTCGATGAGCTCGCCGATCTCGTCGCCCTCGATCCCGACATGCTGGACCGGTATCCGTCCGAACTCTCCGGAGGTCAACGCCAGCGCGTCGGCGTGGCTCGCGCACTGGCAGCCGATCCACCGGTCCTCCTCATGGACGAACCGTTCGGGGCCGTCGACCCGATCGTACGGGCCCATCTCCAGGATGAGCTTCTCAGCCTCCAGAAGCGGCTGCGCAAGACCATCGCTCTCGTGACCCACGACATCGACGAGGCCATCAAACTGGGTGACCGTGTCGCGATCCTGAGCGAAGGCGGACATCTCGAGCAGTACGGCCCACCGGCCGACATCCTGCGCGACCCCGCCAACGCATTCGTCGCAGATTTCCTCGGCACCGATCGTGGGATCAAGCGGCTCTCGCTGATCCCCATCTCCGATCTCGATCTCGAGACGGGCCCCGTGGTCGATCGCTCGGCCACCCATGCCGAGGCGGTAGCCACGGCGCTCGAGTACGGCACCGATTGGATCGCCGTGCGCGACGGGGTTGGGGTCGACGGATGGATCCGGATTGCCGACGTTCCCGGTGAAGGGGTGGCGACCGTCCAGAGTGAGCCTTTCCAGACCCGGCTCACGAAGGACTCCACCCTCAAGGAAGCGCTCGATGCGATCGTCTCGTCGCATACATCGGTTGCTGCCGTGTTCGACGGTCCCGAGCTTCTCGGCATGATCACCGCGGACGCCGTCAGCCGCGAGATCCTCCGATGATCGTGTTCGCTCAGGCCGCCGGTGGATTCTTCTCGTGGGAATGGGTAGTGAATCATCTCGACGACATCTGGGACCGCACCGTCGAACACCTCATGCTCACCGCCATCGCCGTCGGCGTCGGGATGGTGATCAGCCTCGCCCTCTCCGTTGTTGCCCTCCGCTACCGATGGACGTATGCGCCGATCACCTGGTTCACCGGCATCCTCTACACGATCCCGAGCCTCGCCCTGTTCGCCTTCCTCGTTCCCATCACCGGCCTCTCCGTCCTCACTGCGGAGATCGGTCTCGTGTCCTACACCCTGCTGATCCTGATTCGAAACATGGTCGCCGGGATCGACGGCGTGCCCCCCGCCACGGTGGAGTCGGCTCGCGGCATGGGCTACACGAACCGCGGGCTCTTCTTCGCCGTCGAACTGCCACTCGCCCTCCCGGTGATCATCGCTGGAATCCGAATCGCATCGGTCACAACCATCGGTCTCGTCACGATCACCGCTCTCATCGGCCAGGGTGGCCTCGGGTTCTTCATCCTCCGGGGGCTCAACCTCTTCTACTCCCCGGTCGGGACGACCCAGATCATCGTCGGCACCGTCGTCTCCGTGGGGCTGGCAGTGGTGGTCGACCTGGCCCTGGTCGGCGTAGAACGGCTGGCAACGCCGTGGTCGACGAGGAGGGCGGCGGCATGATCCAGTTCCTCGGCGAAGTGGCCGCCTGGTTCGGCGACTCGGCGAATTGGCTGGGCACGAGCGGGATCCTCAACCGACTCCGCGAACACGTTCAGATCACAGTGGCCGCAACCGCCGTCTCCACGGTCCTCGCGATTCCCCCCGCGGTCTGGCTCGCTCACCGACGGATCGGTGGAACCTTCGTCGTCGCCATCGTGAACATCGGTCGGGCGATCCCGTCGTTCGCGATCGTCGTGCTCTTCCTTCCGATCAGCATCCGACTCGGACTCGGCATCGGATTCTGGCCGACGTTCCTCGCGTTGCTGTTCCTCGCCGTTCCACCGATGTTCACCAATGCGTATACCGGGGTCGCCGGGGTGGATCCCGACCTCGTCGAGGCGTCTCTCGGGATGGGCATGACGGATCGGGAGGTACTGTTGAAGGTAGAGATCCCGATGGCATCGCCCGTGATTCTCGCAGCGGTTCGCGTCGCCGCGGTTCAAGTTGTCGCAACTGCCACGCTCGGCGCTCTCGTCGGCTGGGGCGGCCTCGGGCGCTTCATCGTCGACGGCTTCGCCGTTCGCGACAACGTCGTCGTGTTCGCAGGCGCACTTCTCGTGGCGGGACTCGCGATCGTCACCGAGATCATCCTCGGCGCAGTCGAGCGACGAGTCGTCCCCGCGACGCTTCGGTCTCGCACCGAGGGGATCGAGTCGGTCGTCGCATGAAACGGGAACCACTGCGCCCATTGGGCGTTCCCCATCGCTAGGTTGACCGACAAGCAAGGAACGGGAGGAACCCATGCGGACACTACGCCGCAGAACTATCGCCGGGGCGGCCATCGCCGCGTTCGCGCTCATCGCGGCCGCGTGCGGGTCGGGTGGCGATGGTGGAACCATCGATGGGCCGACGATCACGATCGGATCGGCGAACTTCAGCGAGAACGCTCTGGTAGCCGAGATCTATGCACAGGCACTCGAATCCGAGGGCTACCAGGTCGAACGCAAGTTGAATATCGGAAGCCGCGAGATCTACGCGCCGGCACTCGAAGCGGGCGAGTTGGACCTCGTTCCCGAGTACATCGGAACGATGCTGACGTTCCTCGGCGGCGCGGCCACGCCGGACTCCGCCGAGACGCATGCGGCGCTCCGGGTGGCATGGGAACCGGCAGGCATCGAGGTGCTCGACTACGCACCGGCTCAGGACAAGAACGGCTTCGTCGTGACACAGGCGACCGCCGACGAGCTCGGCCTTGCGAAGGTCTCGGACCTGGCGGCGCACAACGGAACGCTCGTCCTCGGTGGACCACCGGAGTGCCCCGAGCGTGATCTCTGTCTGAAGGGGCTCGAGAGCATCTACGGCCTCGACTTCGCGGAGTTCCGTCCTCTCGATGCCGGGGGTCCCATCACGGTGGCGGCGCTCGCCGGCGATGAGATCCAGGTGGGCCTGATGTTCACCAGTTCTTCATCGATCTTCGCGAATGGCTTCGTCCTCCTCGAAGACGACAAGGGGATGCAGCCCGCCGAGAACCTTGCACCGGCGGTGCGAGCCGAGATCATCGAAGCCTACGGCGACGACTTCAAGCAAGTCCTCAACAGTGTGTCGGCGAAGCTGACGACCGCTGAGCTCACCTCCCTGAACAAGTTCGTGGAGGTCGATGGCGAAGACCCGGAGAAGGTCGCGGCCGAGTGGCTGAAGGCGATCGGGGTTGTTGAGTAGTCGGTACTCGGTACCAAGACGGGAGATGGGAGACGGGAACGTCTCTCGTCTCCCGTTCCTCGTCTAGCGCCTTGCCGTCTCCACGGCGGTGCCGATGAGTCCGGCTGCAGCGACCGCTACGCCCACGATGGCGAGGAGCAGGCCTTCGGTTCGGAGTGATCGGGTGAAGACGGCGTAGCCGTTGGTCACGAGGACGTGGGTGAGTTCATCCGCGATCCCAGCCGCGGCGATCGACCCGCCGAACGT
>JAUVNV010000220.1 GCA_030599515.1 Acidimicrobiia bacterium | reverse complement strand
TTGAAGAGACGGATGAGGCTGATCGTCGACTCGTCGTCGATCGCCATCGCCATGTCGGTGTTGCGCACGTTGTGGATCCACGGGATGTGCTTGTCGCCGATCCCCTCGATCCGGTGCTCGCCGAACCCGTTGTAGACCATCGTCGGGCATTCGGTCGCCTCACCGGCTGCGATCTTCGAGTACGGATAGACCTGCTTCAGGTAGTCGCCCGCCGCGATCGTTCCGGCAGAGCCTGTCGTCAGCGTCACGCCGGCGAACCGGTCGTTCTCGCCCATCACCTCGTTGAGCACCTCTTCCATCGCGGCTCCCGTGATGTTGTAGTGCCAGAGGTAGTTCCCGAAATCGTCGAACTGGTTGAAGATCACGAGATCCTCACCGGAGACGCGCAACTCGTTGCACTTGTCGAAGATCTCCTTGACGTTCGACTCCGTCCCAGGTGTCCGGATGATCTCACCGGCGACGCTCTCGAGCCAGTGGAAGCGCTCGGCGCTCATGCCCTCGGGGAGGATCGCGATCGACTCGCACGCCAGGAGGTTGGAGTCGTAGGCACCGCCGCGGCAGTAGTTGCCGGTCGACGGCCACACGGCCTTCTGCGTGGCCGGGTCGAACTGTCCGGTGACGAGGCGAGGGACGAGGCAGCCGAAGGCTGCGCCGACCTTGTGGGCGCCGGTCGGGAACCATTTCCCTTCCAGCATCACGATGCGGGCGTCGACACCGCTGATCTCCGAGGGAACCTCGAAGTAGTTGATCCCACCGAATCCGCCGCCTGAGGTCTTCGCCTCGTTGTGCCACGTGATGCGATAGAGGTTGATCGGGTCGAGATCCCACAGGCCGACCTCGGCGAGACGCTCTTTGACGTCGTCGGGGATGAG
Organism: Acidimicrobiia bacterium; assembly: GCA_030599515.1. Lineage (GTDB taxonomy): Bacteria > Actinomycetota > Acidimicrobiia > Spongiisociales > UBA5794 > JAHEEL01. The sequence continues at coordinate 3,470 of JAUVNV010000220.1, read as the reverse complement.
GCTCGGATCCCGCATCTGCTTGAAAGTTGGGATCTTGAAGTCCCGCTCCTTCGCCCGCTGAACGGCAGACGCGAGGACGGCTTCGTTGATGGTGAGGTCGATCATGACCGGTGGTCCTTTCAGTTGTTGAGTGCTGCCCGGAGCGAATCCAGGGTGGGGTCGATCCGCATCGGAGTGGTTCCGACCGCGGCGACGGCCTTCAGGGCGGAGGCCACGTCTTTGAGGCCGCTGCCGGTCGCCAGGAGGACGACCTGATCATCAGCACCGACCAATCCGCGTTCGACGGCCGTGACGAGACCTGCGTACGGGGCCGCCCCCGCCGGTTCGGAGAAGACACCCGAGCCGCGGGCCAGGGTCGGGATCGCGGCGAGGATCTCGTCGTCGGAGACGCGCAGGTAGGCACCTCCAGTCTCGGTGACGGCCGCCATCGCCTTGATCCGGTCGCGGGGCAGATCCGCGCTGATCGAGTCGGCAACCGTGTCTGCGGAGATCGGCGGCTTCGTGAGCACGTCCTCGCCGTTCTCGAACGCCTGAACCATGTAGTCGCTGCCTGCGGACTGGATCCCGAAGATGCGGGGCATCCGATCGATCCATCCGAGTGCGAACGCGTCCTTCATCGCTTTGTGGACACCGCCGATGATGGAACCGTCGCCGACGCTGACGAAGATGGCGTCGGGAGCTTCCCATCCGAGGTCTTCGAGGATCTCGAGACCTGCGGTCTTCTTGCCTTCGGTCATGAACGGGTTGTATCCGGTGTTCCGGTTGTACCAGCCGTACTCGGCCGATGCCTCCATGCACAGGTCGAACGCGTCACCGTACGTCCCGTTGACGAGGGCGACGGTCGATCCGTACGCGAGCAACTGGGCGATCTTGGCCTCCGGCGCAGATGCCGGCACGAAGATCACATTGCGCTGCCCGACACTGGCAGAGATGCCGGAGAGCGCTGCTGCTGCGTTCCCGGTCGATGCAGTCGTGACGACCTCTACACCCCGTTCCTGGGCCTTGACGACGGCCATCGCCGACGCCCGATCCTTGAGCGATGCTGTCGGCTCACGTCCCTCGTCCTTGACCCACACCCCGGCGAGTCCGAGATCGGAGGCAAGCGGCGCCGCGTCGTACATCGGTGTCCCGCCGACGGTGAGCGGAGGGACGGCCGCATCGGGTTCGATGGGCAGCAACGGTCGGTACCGCCACATCGTGCGGTCCGGATTCGCAGCGAGGATCTCCTTGGTGAAGGTCTCGCCGATCCGTTCGTAGTCGTATCGGACGTCGAGGATTCCCTCGTTGCCGTGATCCGGACAGACGTACCCGGCGAAATCCGCCGGGTACGTCTTGTCGCAGATCACACAGGTGAGCCCGACAACGTTGTTCATCGAACGATCCTGGTACCGGTCTCACCGGCCATGGCTCGCTCGAGATTCTGTGGGTTCGTGATGAGCGCTTCCTTGCCTCCGGCTTCGAGGAACTGGACGACGGCACGCATCTTCGGCGCCATCGAACCCTCGGCGAAGTGTCCACCCTCTTCGAGATACTGCTTCACCTCGACGAGCGTGAACTGGTCGACCCACCGCTGCTCCGGCGTACCGAAGTTGAGGGCGACCTGTTCCACGGCCGTGGAGATCAAGAGCAGATCCGCGTCGACCTGGACCGCCAGCAGCGCAGATGCCAGATCCTTGTCGATGACGGCGGCGATCCCTTCGAGATCACCGTCAGCATTCGCAACGACCGGAATGCCGCCGCCTCCGACGGCGATGGTGACGACGCCAGCGTCGAGCAGGCTCTTGATCACGTCGAGTTCGACGATTCGCATCGGCTGCGGCGAGGCGACGACGCGGCGCCAGCCACGTCCGGAGTCCTCGAGGACGTCCCAACCCTCCTCATCACGCCGACGCACCGCCTCTTCCTCGTCCATGAACGAGCCGATCGGTTTGGCCGCGTTCTGGAATGCCGGGTCATCGGCATCCACCTCGACCTGCGTGACGACGGTCACGACGCTCTTGTCGATGCCGCGCTGGCGGAAGTCGTTGACCAGGTTCTGCTGAAGCATGTACCCGATCGCACCCTGCGTGTCGGCCCCGCAGTAGTCGAGGGGGATCTCGTGGAGCTCACTGCTTGCGAGCTCAGACCGGCGGAGAATGAACCCCACCTGAGGACCGTTCCCGTGCGAGATCGCCACGTCCCATCCCTGCTCGACCAGAGCAGCGATGTGGTCGTCGGTCTCGGCCGCCGCTGCGTACTGGTCCTGGACCGACTGATGGTCTCCGTCGGGGATCAGTGAATTGCCACCGATGGCAACAACGAGCCTCGGCATCACTCCCACACTCCGAGGACCGACGAGAGGAGGGCCATACGCATGACGACGCCGTTGTAAGCCTCCTGCCAGTAGCGGGCGTGCCTGGAGTCGTCGACCTCGGGAAGGAGTTCGTCACGCCGGGGAAGCGAGTGGAGGATGATGGAGCTGCCCTTGGCCTTCTTCATGACCTCTGTGGTCACCTGATAGTTGGCCGCGGTGCGTCCGTACACCTCTTGCTTCTCCTGTCGGGCTTGGGTGTAGTCGGGCTGGACGACCGGTTCCATGTAGATCACGTCGGCAACTTCGATGGCCTCATCGATGTGGTCGATGATGCGGTAGTTGGTGCCCTTCGCGTCGAGTTCGGCGAGGAACTCGGGGAGCGGTGACATCTCTTCGGGGGCCAGGATGATCATCTCGGCATCGAATTGCGACAGCGCATAGCCGAGGGAGTGCATCGTGCGCATCCGGTGGTCGCCAACTGCGAGGATCGACTTGCCGTCGACCGATCCCATTTCCTTGGTGATCGTGTAGAGGTCGGTGAGGATCTGGGTCGGGTGCTCACCCCAGCCGTCGCCACCGTTGATGACGGGGATGCTCGACCACTTGGCGGCCTCATGCGGTGCACCCTGGTCGAAGTGACGCATGACGAGCACGTCGCCGTAGTACTCGAGCATGTGGACGGTGTCCTTGATCGACTCCTGGTAGAAATCACCGGCGCGCGTCATCTTGGCGTCGGAGAATCCCGTCACGGCGCCGCCGAGGCGATGCATGGCCGCTTCATGAGCGAGACGGGTGCGGGTCGACGGCTGATAGAACGCCGTCACCAGGGTCTTGTGCTTCAGCAGATCGGTGTTCCGGCGCTCCCGGGCGATCGGCTCGAGCCGATCGGCGATCTCGAAGAGGTGGAAGAACTCGTTCCGCTCGAAATCTTTGAGCGAGAGAATGTCGCGGCCGGCGAAACTACGCATGGGTGCCCTCCTTCAGGCTGGCTTGGTGGATTGGTCATACCATAGTACGATATGATGACTGCACGCCAGTCAGAGTTTCGGAATGATCACACGCAACCCATCGCTCACCGATCAGGTGAAGACGAACATCAAAGAACGCATCGTCAACGACGAGTTCGATGATGGCCGCATCCCGCCGGAGACGGAGTTGGCAACGGACCTCGGCGTCT
>JAUVNV010000093.1 GCA_030599515.1 Acidimicrobiia bacterium | reverse complement strand
CGATGCCGAGCACGATCACCGCCGCGGCGGCAACCATCCACACCAGGGTTCTGCGGATGCGACCCGGCCTGCGACGGATCAGACCCCGCTCTCTGCGCTGTGCCGGGCTGAGCACAGATGTGCCGGTGAGTCCCGCTGCCCCAAGCGCATCATCGAGATCGGCCTGGAGCGCAGCGGCAACTGCTCGATACTCCTCGTCCTCGACCTCCGGAACGGCGAGGGCGGCCGCGATCTCGGCCCGCTGCGACCACGTTTCGTACCAGTCCTCCGGAACGTGGCCCGCGGCTTCTCGAACGCTCACACCGACGGCGGTCGCCGCGGGGTCCGACCAGATGCCGGCGGCCTCGAGGGCTGTCGCTGCGGTCGTCGGCGTCCCGAGTTGCAGGGCAAGCGCCGCGGACTGTCTTGCCAGGTCCGGATCGTTCTCCATGCCGGATCGCAAGGCCTTCAACTCCGCGGCCGCGTCGAACCAGTGGCCTTGCAGCAGTTCGTCGGTCAGATCTTCGGCGCGTGCCTTGGGCCACTCGCCACCCTCGCGGGCAATGACGGCGAGTTGGAGTGCCTCGCAGTGGAGGCGCCACCTCCACCCGTCGATACCGGCGGGGCAGAACTCGATGGCGTCGGCGATTTCCTCGCCGGCCTCTGCGACGCGACCGAGACCGAGTAGGGCGCGTGCCCGTAGGTACCTCGCTGCGTTCTCCCACGCTGGTAGCTGTCGAAACACGAAACCGAGCATGTGGTCTGCGGCGTCGAGTGCTACTTCGAACTGCCCATATCGCGAAGCTCCTTCGGCGAGTGCCATGTGACCGAGGAAGATGGGGCCGAACGTGCCGGTCTCGTCGCCGAGCCTCGCAGCCATCTCCACAGAGGCGACGCCTTCGGCAGCATGAGCTCCGCGAAGCTGCGTTCTCGACAGCCACGCAGCCTTGTCCGCCTGCGATGCCAAGCCCTCGATCGTCCCGGCATCGGCTGTGAGGCGTTTGAAGATCGGTTCGCTCCTGGCGACATAGCCCCGATCGAGATCGATCCGTGCCGAGTTGTAGTCGGCGAGGAACCGCTGAAAGGGGTTGCCTTCCGCGTCGAGAATCGCCTTCCCCCTCGCCAGTGATGCATCCGCCTCGATCGGGAATCCGAGCCGGTTCAGGATCCGTGCCTGGAAGACCAGCAGCGATCCGACTTTGCCCGTCTCACCGATCGATTCGGCCTCCCAGATGGCAGTTGCCACGATGGTTGCCGCCGACTGGTGGTGCTGCCGGTCGTCTTCAACGGCAACGAGGAACCCGAGCGCGTCGATACGGGAGGCACCCTCGAGGACACGTGTTGCGACGCGAAGGTCGTCGGCCGCGAGGTCCGCCCAACCGGCGACCTGATAGAACCGGGCTCGGGCGAGCCGGAGGCGTCCTTCCATCTCCGACTCGTCGGCGTCGGTGGCGGCCAGGGCACCGAGGGCCGCGTCCATGAACGGAACCCCCTCGGCCAGAGAGCCCGACTCAACCGCCCTCGTGACTGCCTCGTCGAGGAGCGGGATTCCCAGCTCCCAGGCACTCCCTTCGACGTAGTAGGTGCCGACGACACCCGGGGAGCGTTCGGCGAATCCGTGGGCGCTGAAGGCATCCCCAAGACCGCGGTACACCCGCCCCTTCCTCACCTCACCGAGCGTGTCTTCGACCTGCTCGGCGAGAACGGGCGTGGCCGGTGAGAACCCCTCCCTCGACTGAGCCAGCACGCCATGATCCGCGAGGCGTTCCCCAACGGCGAGCGTGTCATCAGCTGAGGCACCTAGCAGCGTGGCCGCAACCTCGAGCGGAACTGGTCGCCCGGCGAGAACGACGGCCTCGACGAGGTTGCGCTCGGACGGATCGAGAGTTGACAACCGCACACCCTGTGCGCCGGGCCACGAGTCCGGGAGCTTCATGGCCGCAACGAGTGTCCCGTCACGGCTTTGGATCACTCCAGTCTCGAGCCACTCGGCGACGAGTCGTTCGACGTCCAGATAACGTCCACCGGTGAGTTCGACGATCCGGGCGGCGACGTCGGGGGCGACCGTCTCCTCGATGTCGGCCGTGGACAGGGGAGCGAGTTCCAGGTGTTCGACGGTGGCGTTGCGACCGACTGCTTTCTCGAGCTCGCGAAGCGGAAGATCACCATGGCCACCGACGGGTCGCTGTCCGATCACGACCAGCAGGCCCCCGCGGCTCGTCGCCAGCATGCGTTGAAGGAGGCCGATCGACGTGGGATCCGCCCATTGAGCATCGTCGATCGTCAGCGCCGTCAGGCCCTCGTCTGTTGAAACTCCCTCGAGGCCGAGTTGGTCGGCGATCTGACCGGCCTCGGAGCGGCCCGCTTCGTAGGCCTTCGCCGAACGGGTCTGGAGCCCTGCGTGGCGCGATTGCTCAGCGATGAGGGCAAGTAGCTGTTCCGTGCCACTACCGGTTCCGCCGGCGACGACGATCAGCGTCCGACGCCCAGCGCGCGCGGCTTCGATCGCAGCGTCCACCACTGCGATCTCGGCCCGTCTCCCGAACAGTCGAACGCCCATGCGTTCACACCTTACGCTGACGATCCGCGCACGGGAAGAGAGTTCGACCCCGACCGTGACGACGATGTGCGCTCGGCGAACCATCCGAGCATCCCGGTCGGCCCGGCTGAGAATGTCGCGACGGGGAGTCGACTTTCCTCCTAGGGTTGGCCCATGACCGTCGCATGTCCTTCGTGCGGCGCTGAGGGGGCACCCGGAGCGCGATTCTGTGCTTCGTGTGGGGCCTCGATGGCGCCGGTTTGTCCGTCCTGTGGTGTCGAGACTCCGGCGGGCGCCCGTTTCTGCGCGTCGTGTGGGTCAGCGCTTCACAGCGAACCCTCAGAGGTCACTTCGTCGGAAGAACGCAAGGTCGTGTCGGTGCTCTTCGCCGATCTCGTCGGGTTCACGGAGCGTAGCGAGCAATCCGATCCCGAGGATGTTCGAGCGCGCTTGACCGTGTACCACCGCTGCGTCCGGCAGAACGTTGAGGCCTACGGCGGACGGATCGAGAAGCTCATGGGTGACGGCGTCTTTGCCGTGTTCGGGGCTCCGACGGCCCACGAGGATGATCCCGAACGCGCGGTCCGGTCGGCGCTGCGCATCCAAGAGGCTGTCGAACGACTCAATGAGGACGACTCCGAACTCGCACTGTCCGTACGCGTCGCGGTCACGACCGGGGAGGCGATCGTCCAACTCGACGGCGACGATCCAGATCGGGAGGGCATCATCGGCGACGTCGTCAACACGGCGTCACGTCTCGAGGCGATCGCTCCTGCGGGGGGCATCGTGGCGGACGAGAGAACCTACCTCGCGACGCGAAGCATGATCGTGTACGACGACCTCGACACCGTCGACCTCAAGGGGAAGGCGGGAACCACGGCGATCTGGCTCGCGCGATCCGCTCGAAGTCGGATCGGTGTCGCCGTTGAAGATCTTCACCGGGGGCCGTTCGTCGGCCGGGATGCCGAACTCGCGCTCCTCATCGACGCCTTTGAGCGCACCGTTCAGGCCGGTACGGCGCAGCTCGTCACGATCATCGGCGAGCCGGGCGTCGGGAAGAGTCGGCTCCTCCACGAGTTTCGAACGGTCTTCGATACCAGGTCAGACCTGGTGTGGTGGAGACAGGGGCGATGCCTTCCGTACGGTGAGGGGATCACGTACTGGGCGCTCGGTGAGATCGTCAAGGCCCAGGCGGGGATCCTCGAGACCGACTCGGAGGCAGACGCCGAGCGCAAGCTCCGTCACGCCGTCAACTCCTTGATCGATGATTCAGCGCGGGCCGAGTGGATTCGGGCCCGTCTCCTACCACTCGCAGGGGGGCCTTCCGGCGGCGAATCGATCGAGCAGAGCGAGCTCTTCTCAGCGTGGCTCGGGTTCTTCGAGGCCATGGCCCGGCGACACCCGTTGATCATGGTCTTGGAGGACATCCACTGGGCCGACGAAGCCCTCCTCGAGTTCCTCGACCACGTTGCCGATTGGGCCGTCGGCATCCCGATTCTGCTCATCGTCGCGGCACGCCCGGAGTTGTTCTCGAATCGAGCCAATTGGGGTGGCGGAAAGCGAAACGCGACGACGATCAGCCTCGCTCCGCTGGATCACGACGACTCAGCGGTATTGCTGGCGGCCCTGCTCAATCGGGCCGTGTTGCCCGCCGAGACTCAGCAACTCATCCTCGATCGTGCCGGAGGAAATCCGCTCTACGTGACGGAGTTTGTGCGGCTCGCCGATGATCGAGATCTGCTCGAAACTCCGCAGGCAATTCGCGATCTTGCGCTCCCCGATTCCGTTCAGGCGATCATCGCGGCACGCCTGGATCTCCTCGATCCGGAGGAGAAGTCGGTGTTGCAGGCGGCCGCGGTGGTCGGCAAGGTCTTCTGGACGGGCGCGCTCTCGGCCCTGCGTCCTGCAATCCAGGTGTCCCCGGTTCTTCGGGAGCTCATCAAACGCGAGATGATCCGGCCCGTTCGTGATCCGTCGATGCACGGTCGAGAGGAGTACGCGTTCATGCACGCCCTCGTGCGAGATGTCGCGTACGGTCAGATCGCGAGGAACGAACGTGCCTCACTCCATCAGGCGGTGGCCGGTTGGATCGAGGCGGTGAGCGGAGAGCGCGGCGCCGACGTCGCTGAGTTGCTTGCCTACCACCTGGGCGAAGCGATGGATCTCGTCGCCGATCCCGACGCTGATCTCAGAGCGCGCGTGTATCGGGCACTGATGCAAGCCGGTGAACGCGTGAGAGAACTCGTTCCAGGTCGGGGAGCCGAGTACTACCGGAGGGCGATCGCCGCGGCCGCCGACGATCGTGATCGCGGATTGGCGCTGCTCTGGTACGGTCGCACGGAGGTCGTCGATTTCGACGCGGCTTACACGGCTCTCAATCAGGCGCTGGAACTCTTTCGCAGCGAGGGAGATACGGAGGGTGAAGCGACCGCGCTCGTCGACATCGCCGGCGGGGAGTGGTGGCACGGCGACACCGAGATCGCCATGGAACGGGGCCTGGCAGCCATCCGATTGCTCGAGGATCGGCCCGATACGGAAGCGAAGGCACATGCGCTTGTCAACCGCGCCACGGCTCTTGCCCTTCGTGGCGACAGCTTCGAGGCGCTTGACGCCGCCGAGCGCGCTGCTCCGGTTGTGAATGCAGTGGGATCGGCCAGGGATCAGGTCCGGCTCCTCCTCGCCCGGGGCGGGTCGCTGGGAGCGGAGGGCATCGACGATCTGGAGATGGCGATCCGCATCGCCGACGATCGGACCTTCACCTGGCAGTCGGTTGTCGCTCGGAACAATCTTGCCACCATGATGCTCTATTTCAGGTCGCTGACCGAGGCCGTGGCTTTGATCGACGAGGCCATTGACCTGAGTGAGGAACGAGGGCTTCCCGCGAATGCCGAGTGGGCTCGTTTCACGAAGGCTGAGATCGTTCTTCCGGCCGGCCGGTGGGATGAGGTGCTCAGCCTGACCGACGAGGTCATCCGGGCCGATGATGAACGCGGTGGAACCCAGGCGGGCATCGGAGCGCGCACCATCCGGGGCTGGGTGCGCTACTACCGGAGTCACGAAGACGAGACGCGGACAGTGTGGGACGACATCATCGAGCGGAGCAGAGAGATCCGCGATCAGCAGGTGCTGGTCCCGGTATTGGCATTCGCCGTGACGCTCGCGCATGATGCCGGACACGGGAACAAGGCGTTGGCACTGGCCGACGAATACAACGACATCGCGACGGGCGCTTTCAGGGCGGCCTTTGTGCCGTGGGTGACCGAACCCCTTGCTGCCCTCAGAGACGAGGAACGGCTCGCTTCGCTCCTCGACAGGGGACCGATCGACTCCGGCCTCCCGGGAGGACTGGGCAGGTTCGGCGAGATCAGCATGGGGCGTGCCCATGGTCATGCGGCAGCGGTGCATGGTGACAGGGCTGATGCGATCGAACGCTTCATGGCTGCCGCCGCTATGGCCGACGCTTCCGGCAACATGCTCAGCGCGACGCTCGCGAGAATCGACGCGGCACGGGTTTTGGCCGCGTCGGAGGATCGCGACGCCGTGATCCGAGATGCCCGCCGCGACGCCCAGGTGATGGGCGCGACGAAACTCCTGGCCGATCTGGACGAGATCGAGGGGATCGCCCACGAAGAGGCTGCCGAAGCCTGACGGGCCTGCCCTGTGAGACGATCGGGCATCGAATCCCGTCAATCGACTGGCGGGTTGCTCCGTGGGTCGAGACCAAGCACTGCCACTTCGACGGCTGGGGACTCGGGCCGGACGGGAGGAACCGGTTCGTACACGGAGCCGAGTGGTGGGCGCGGGTCCGCCTCGCCTTTGTTGGGCCACATGGCCATCGCCCGTTCGGACATCGCCGTGATCGACAGCGAGGGGTTCACACCGAGGTTCGCCCCAACGGCGGCCCCGTCGACGACGTGGAGGCCGGGTTGACCGAACACGCGGTGGTAGGCGTCGATCACGCCGGCCGATGGATCGGGTCCGATCGCGGCACCACCCAGGATATGGGCGGTCGTCGGGCGATTCAACACCACCTCGTTGATCGAACTCATCGGGTCGCCTCCCATGACTTCGGCGGCGATCTTGGCCGCCTCGTTGGCGATCGGGATGTACGTGGGGTTCGGCTCACCGTGACCCTGACGGGAGACCACGCGCGTGCCGAAGATGCCGCGTTTGCGGTACAGCCGCAGCGAGTTGTCGTAGCTCTGCATGACCAGGAGGATCACGGTGCGCTCCGCCCACTTCCGTACGGACATCGAGCGGAGCCACCGAATCGGATGGAACCCGATGTTCCCGAGATACCGCAGCGGCCGCGGCACGCCGGGACCGCCGTCGGTGAGCATGGTGCCGAGGAGTCCCATCGCTGAACTCCCTTTCGGATATCGGACAGGTTCGATGTGCGTGTGCGGCTCGGGATGGATCGACGATGTGATCGCCACGCCCTGTGAGTAGTCGACGTCGGTGCCTCGTGCGGTCGCTCCGAGCAGGACCTCAGAATTCGTGCGAACGAGTTGTCCCGCTTGACCGGAGATATCAGGGAGGCGTCCGCGGTCCATGAGGGAGAGCAAGAGGCGCGTCGTCCCGAGAGCCCCCGCGGAGAAGATGACCTGGTCAGCGAAGAATGCCTTCCGATTGCTGCCCTTGATCGGCCCGGGGCGCTGGGTGGAGATCCTCCATCTGCCGTCGGGGAGTTCTTCGACGTCGGTGACCTCCGTGTCGGCGTGAACGACGGCGCCGCCCTGCTCCGCGAGGTAGAGGTAGTTCTTGTCGAGGGTGTTCTTGGCGTTCTGGTTGCAGCCGATCATGCACGCACCGACACCCGTACATCCTGAGCGGTGAGGGCCTGCACCGCCGAAGTAGGGATCATCGACCTCGACGCCGGGCTCACCGAGGAAGACGCCAACCGGGGTTGGTCGGAAGGTATCCGCGACGCCGAGGCGTTCTGCGACCCGGCGCATCACATCATCTGCCGGGGTGTCGGCACTTGTCTCGGTGACGCCGAGCATCTTCCTCGCAAGGGCGTAGAACGGGGCGAGCTCTTGTTCCCAGTTGGTGATGGCACTCCACTGCGGATCCGTGTAGAAAGCGTCATGCGGTTCGTAGAGCGTGTTCCCGTAGACGAGGGATCCACCACCGACTCCCGCACCGGAGAGGACCAGCACGTTGCTGAGGAGATCGAGTCTCTGGATCCCGTACAGCCCGAAGCGGGGGCCCCAGATGAAGCGCTTCACGTCCCAGTTGGTCTCTGCGAAATCACCGGTCCGGAATCGCCGTCCGGCCTCGAGCACCCCGACCCGGTACCCCTTCTCGGTCAAACGCAGAGCCGAGACGCTCCCCCCGAACCCGGACCCGATAACAACGACGTCGTAGAAGGCATCCACACAGAAGAGAGTACCCAGTACTGAACGCTCAGCACCCAGTACCGATTCGGGTCTGGGTTGCTCGAATCAGAACTCTGCTGCTCCCCATACCGGGATCTGGGCTCCGTCGATGACCGCCGAGCGGTGGCCCGTGAGGAAATCGATCACGTTGGCGATCTCGTGCGGTTTCGGCCAGTCCACGTAGTCGGCGTAGGGGAGAGCCTCCCTGGTGCGCTGGGTGTCGATCACCGACGGGAGCAGCACGTTGCAGGTCACGTTCGTGTCGGACATCTCGCGAGCGACGGACTTCCCGAGTGTTGCAACGCCCGCTTTGGCGATGTTGTACGCAGCCTGTCCGGCCGGCGGGTCGACCGCCTGACGGCTTCCGAGCATCACGATGCGACCCCAATCCTGATCGCGCATGTACGGAATCGCCGTTCGTACGGCGTTGAACGCCGACCGGAGGTTCAGATCGATCATGCGATCGAAACGCACGTCGTCGGTCTCGTGTACGTCGCGGCCACCGGCCCATCCGCCGACGAGAGAGACGAGGACGTTGAGGCCGCCGAACGTCTCCACGGTCTCCTTGAAGAACGCGTCCGTGGCGGAAGCATCGACGGCATCGACACGACGGAGGATGAGTTGGTCCTCCGGCAGGTCGAGTTCGCGCTCGAGAATGGCCGCCTGTTCGGGAACGATGTAGGTGACGCCGAGCTTGAAGTTGCGCTGAACGAGGAGGGGGAGCAGTGCTCGACCGACCGCTCCGGTGCCCCCGGTGATGATGGCGATATTCGATCCGTTCATGTGCTCACACTAGTGCTGCAATGGTCGCGCTCCGCGGCTCGCGTGTCGTCGGGGTGGTACCATGCGATGCAGCTACGCAAGGAGTTGGAAGTGGCGGAGATCCTCCTGGAAGACATCGGCAAGATCTACCCGGATGGGACCCGGGCGGTCGGGCAGGTGAATCTGGAGATCGGCGATGCCGAGTTCCTTGTGTTCGTTGGTCCGTCGGGTTGTGGCAAGTCGACCGTGTTGCGGATGATCGCGGGCCTCGAGGAGATCACCGAGGGCAAGATGTACATCGGCGACAAGCTCGTCAACGACGTCGCGCCGAAGGATCGGGACATCGCGATGGTGTTCCAGAACTACGCCCTGTATCCGCACATG
>JAUVNV010000081.1 GCA_030599515.1 Acidimicrobiia bacterium | reverse complement strand
GGCCTGGTCAGTCTCGACGACCTCCGCAGAGCCTACCTCTCGCCCGACCCAGGGCACCGTCTCGGGTGAGCCGGATGCGGTAGTCCCGCAAGTCCGGTTCTAACGGGGGGCGCCTGGAAGCAACTCCAGGCGCCTACCCACTCCAGGTTGGTCGTTCAGCGCTGGGACACCCAGAAGAGGGTGGCCGAGCCGGTCACCATGAGGCCGATCAACAGCCAGGCAACGATGATTCCCAATGTCTCCACGGTGGGCAGACTCTAAATCACACGCGTGCAATTCATCGGGATTTCCCGTTCTCCTCCCACTGCTACGCTCGAGCTACCGCCATCTCGGAGGCAGCGTGGCCGACGATCAGCCCAAGAACGTTCAAGGTTTCAACGACAAGATCGGGTTCGGCATGATCGTTACGGCGGTCATCCTCGTTGGCCTGGTGGTTTTCGTTGTCCAGAATCTGGAGAAGGTCGAGGTCGAATTCCTCTTCCTCTCGTTCACGTTCCCCCTGTGGCTGGTGGCTGTCATCTTCCTCGCCCTGGGCGTGGTGCTCGGCTGGATCTGGCGCTGGATGTCCCGTCGCCGGAAACGGACCTGATCCGCCAGGCTCAATGACTTCGTGGCTCGCTAGGCTGTAGGGTTCATCGACCCGGAGGCGCTCATGCGCAGACTGTTCTCGTTCAAGACCCTCATCCTCGTCCTGCTCGCTGCCGGAATCGGCGCGATGGTGGCACTCATCGTCAACCAGAAGCAGAAGTTCGCCGGCATGTCCGAAGAGGAGATCCGGGCGTATCTCGACCAGAAACTCTCCGGCAAGATGTCCGAAGAGCAGGTCGGCCAGATCCAGGATGCGGTCGTCTCCGCCGTGAAGGGCGTGTCTCAGGCCGCGGACAAGGCCGAAGAAGCTGTCTTGGATGCCGCCGATGCGGTGGCCGAAGCCAAGGAAGAGGCCGCAGAGGCGGTGGAAGAGGCCATGGAAGAAGTCGCCGAAGTCGCAGATGAGGTCGCTGAAGAAGCTGCCGACGAGGAGTAGATCGGCGACCAGTAGGCCGGTCGGACACGCTTCGCTGTTCGGTGTCTCCTGCTTGGTCAGTAGGCGGTGGTGCGGAAGATCGGTTGGAACAGATCGATCTCGCGGGCGCAAGCGGCTTCGAGCGGACACTCCTCACATCTCGGTGATTCGGTCTCGAGGCAGAGCGTTCGGCCAAGGTTGAAGAGAAAGCCGTCGACTTCGCCGACACTGAGCCTGGACGCCACACACAGGTCGTCGATGGCGTCGCGAGCCGTGATGCGGATCGACGACTCTTCGCCGGCCTCGACCCAGGTCCTGGCCTGGAGGCTCAGGCGCAAGTCCTCGCTCTCGGCGCGGACACAGCCCGTACGCAGCATCGTGCGCATGATGTGGTAGTCGATGATCGGTTTGATCGTGGACGGCCCGCGGAGATCGAGGAATCGCTCCGGCCGGTTCGCCAGGATCAGAGCCAGGAGGTTCGACTTCTTCGCCAGCGGATCCTCGCCATAGCCGGGGATGTCGGTCAGGGTGTGGAGGAGTGTTGCCAGCGGATCCGGAGAAGCGTTGCACTCGTCGATGACCGTTCGGAACCCTCCCACGTGACCGATGACCCCGCCGTAGCCCTGCTGGAGAACCCGGTGGGAGCCGACGTCGGGGACGGGGCACACTCCGTTGTCGTCGAGGCAGATCTCATAGAAGAGGAGCGGCTCGGCTGCGAGGCGATCCGGATCGAGAATGCTCGGATCTTCGTTCGCTGCACCGGTGAAGGCAGCCCAGATGAAATCCGATCCTTTCCTGCGCACTCCGCCGATCATCGACCACATCGGTCCCGCATAGCCGCGAGCTGTGTCCTCCCAGAACCCGTACTGGTGTAGCGTGGCGAGTGCCAGTACGTCGAGAGCCACAGGGTCATCCAGCTCCGGGAACGGTGAACCGCAGAAGGTCAAAGCCGATGAGGCGGCAACGTCGCGAAGGTGAGACGCCACGTCCCCGATGCGAGCACGGTCGACGGTCGCCACCCCGTCGATGGGGCGGACTCTGCTTCCCCGGACGGTGGCGGGTCGTGGGAGGCGATCGATGAGGGGCGCTGCACCGGGACCCTGGATGATCGAGGAAGCGATACGCAGCCCCTCGTCAACGGGGTCGGGATCTCCCTTGAGCATCGCCCCCAGGTACGCCCCGGCAAAGGCATCCCCGGCGCCGGTGGGATCGAAGGCACGCACGGCGCCGGTCGGATGGCTGGTCCAGTTCGAACCGTCCCATCGGCGGGCGCCCGATCGGCCCGTGGTGACGCACACGACTGTGCCGAACGGCATGGACTCCGGGAAGATCTGGTCGGCTTCATCCTCATTGAGGAAACCGACGTCGACGGCGGCGAACAGTCTGCGAACCGTGGCCGGCTCGGAGGTCGCCGCGCGGCTGAACGTGCCGGCGGAGAGGCCGTTGTGGTATCCGCGACGGATGAGATCCTCGATGAACCTCAACTGGAGGGTCGCCGAAGCAGCGAGGGGTCCGACGTGAATCCAGGCTGTGGCCAGCCACCGCCGCGGAATGTCTGCCGCTCGAACATCGGCCTCCTCACCCGGTTCGATACCGAGATACGTTGCCGACTCGCTCGTGTCGTAGGAGATGTGGAATGAAGGCAACGAACCGTCGACCCGGACGAGCCCACCAGCGTCGAGTCCACCCGGTGCGAAGGCCGCTGCGATCTGGTCGGGCAGTGTGGCCGGCACGCGGGCGATCAGCCCTGCCGAGACGCCGGTGCAGCGAGCCGCGAGGGCCGTGATGAACCCCGATCCGCCGACGGTCGTGTGCGATTCGCCGTGGATGTCGATCCGGTCGACGGACGGCGTTCCAACGACGATGAGTTGCGGAGCGTCCACCCCGGGACCGTACCACACACATACTGAGGCCCGACCCGAGGGGCTTGCGACTTCAGTCGGCGTGTCGGGGACGCCGCATGCGGTGGCGTCAACCCTGGTTGCGCGGTGTCAGGGGAGATGGACGGCGAACGTGGCCCCGGTTCCCGGGCCGCCGGATTCGGCGGTGATCTCGCCGTTGTGGGCGTCGACGATGCTTCGAGCGATCGCCAGGCCGATCCCCGTCCCTGCCCTACCGGTCGTCGTGCCCCGGTAGAACCGGTCAAAGACATGCGACAGCTCTTCGGGAGGAATGCCTTCGCCGTCGTCGATGATCGATACGGTCGCACCACCCGCCTCCGCTTCGATGTGCATCGTGACGGTTCCATTTGGTCGAGCATGCCCGAGCGCATTCCCGATCAGGTTCGTGAGAACCTGTCCGATGCGGGCGGGATCGATCGACACGATGACGGGCGCTCCGGACACCGCGAGTCCGATGTCGGCGGCTTCGAACTGTGGACGCAGGCGTTCGACGGTCTCCTCGGCGAGTTGGGTGATGTCCGTATCGCGGCGTTCGAGCGTGAGGGATCCTTCCTGAGCCCGCGAGAGCAGCGATAGGTCATCGATGAGCTTCCGCATGCGTCGGGTCTCTTCGGTGACGGCCCCCAACATCTCCTCGCTGGTGAACACGCCGTCGGCCGCACCCTCCACGTATCCGTCGATCGATGTCAATGGGGTGCGGAGTTCATGTGTCACGTCCGAGATCAGCTGTGCCCGACTCATCTCGGTCGACTCGAGGGCGGAGGCGAGGGCGTTGACATCCCGGGCGAGCTCCGCGAGCTCCTCGATCGACGGCTCGGTGACCCGCTCGGCATAGTTCCCCTCGGCAAGCGAGTGTGTCGTCGATCGGATCGCTTCTACCGGTCGTGCCAGCAGTCGCGTCACGATCCAGGCGACGATTGCGGCCGCTATCGCGCCGGCAACGATCGAGATGAGTAGAGCTGTGTCGACCGAGCTCTCGAATGTTGCGATGACTTCTTGGCCCCAGCGGGCGGATCCCGGCGGCCCTCCCGGTGATCCCGAGCCCTGAATGCGTCGCCCGAAGACCTCGGGTGCGAGGAGCCGGAACGTGACGATGAAGGTCCCCGTCGCGGTGCCGATGGCCAGGAGGTGCGACAGGAGCAGCCGGGGCCCGAGGCCGCGAAACACGCTCACGACGGATCCACGAACCGGTAGCCGACACCGCGCACGGTCGCGATGAACCTGGGATCAGCGGGGTCGTCCCCGATCTTGTGCCGGATCTTGCGGACGTGAACGTCGACGAGACGCTCGTCGCCGAAGAAGTCCCACCCCCACACCTTCTCGATGAGCTGTCCGCGGCTGTAGACGCGGCCGGGCGCCGCAGCGAGCGCTCCGAGGAGGTCGAATTCGAGTGCCGTCAGGTCGACGGGTGTTCCGTCGACGGTGACGATCCGGGTTCCATTGTCCAGCGTGAGTGATCCGACTGTGATGTGATCAGCGTCGTGATGGCTACCCCGGCGTGCCCGTCGCAGGACGGCCTTGACTCGTGCGACGAGTTCCCGTGTGCTGAACGGCTTCGTGACGTAGTCGTCGGCGCCCACCGACAGGCCGATGAGTTTGTCCGTCTCCTCCCCGCGGGCCGTCAGCATGATCACGTACACGTCTGACTTCGTTCTGATCTGCCGGAGTGCTTCGATGCCGTCGAAGCCGGGCAGCATCACGTCGAGGATGATGACGTCTGGGTCGAACCGTTCGGCCATCTCGACCGCCGATGGGCCGTCCTTGGCTTCGGAAACCTCGAAGCCCTCCTGTTGGAGGTACGAGGTGACGATCTTCCGGATCTTCGGTTCATCGTCGACGACGAGGATGCGTGACATGTTGGAATCGTAGAAGGGAACGACTCGCCAAAGGTGCGGGTCGTTCCCTTCCTACTGCTGGGGATCAGGCGTTCGGGCAGTCGCCGTCATTCGTGCATTCACCATCGTTGGTGCAGTCGCCGGATTGGTGGGCTCCGGCGTTCCCCTTCGGCGCATCGTCGTTCTGTCCGTGGCGGTGACCATCACCATTGGCAGCCGCCACACCCTGGGTTTCGCCATCTCCAGCCTGAGTCTGTGTCTGGCCGTTGGCCTGAGTGCCGGTGTTGGCCTGGATGTTGGACTGTGCCTGCTCATGGGCGCGCACCTGGTTCTGGATCGGTTCCTGGCCTTCGGGGATTCCGGTCTCGATGTGTTCTTGGACACGCTGTTGTTCCTGGACCTGCGCCTGGACCTCAGCCTGGACGGCATCTTCCGGAGGAGTACCGATCTGCTCCTGGGCTTCGAGCTCCATTTCCTGGCTGAGCTCGGTCGGCTCCGGGGTGACGCTCGGCATGTAGTCGTCGTCGAGGCTCTGGGAGAAACCCAGGGCGGCGACGGGGAGTCCGACGACGAGGAGCGCTGTCGCGGCTCCGAGGGCAATCTTGCGGATCATCGTGTTCCTTTCTGACGATGCCCACATGGAACCGCGGTCGTATGAAGGATCACCGGCAGCGAGGGTGAAGGTTTGATGAAGCCGCGAGGTGGGCCTCGAGCCATTCCGCGGGCTCACGGCGCCATATAGGACGCAGAGAACCCAGGGTTCTCCACCTCGTATACGCGGCCGACAGCCCACGGTTCGCCGGGTCTCCTATTCCGCGGGCTGTCGGCGCCATATAGGACGCAGAGAACCCTGGGTATGCGTCTTAGGTGTGGATTTCGAGGATGTCGCCGTCTTCGACGACGTGGTCCTTGCCGACCTGCTGGCCGTCGTACGAGCCGCGACCCCAGATGCGGGCATGGCGGAACGACGCGGCAAGATCGCGGTGCACGAGCCGGGCGACATCGTCGACCGTGGCCCCGTGGCGAACCGTGTACGGGCGGTCCTTGTCCGGGTCCTTCCCCGGCACCTTCGTGTAGACACGAACGATGTCGAGGTTCCGGAAGAGCCATGACCCGATCTCGTCGAGGCCCTCACCGGTGGTCGCCGACACGACGACGGTGGGGAAGTGGAGATCGCCGAGCTCCCGGCACACGGCAAGGTCACCCTCGATGTCCGGAATCGCGTCGGCCTTGTTCGCGACGAGCAGGACCGGAAGACGGATTGCGAACGGATCGTCGTCTGGAGCATGGATCGAGTCCCATGTTCCGACGAGGGTCACCCGGCGCTCTTCGAGAATCTCACGGACCGAGACGATCTGCTCGACGCAACCCGGCTGGCCGAGATCCACGACGAAGAGTGCTCCGTCGGCGGATTGGAGCGTGTTCCCGATCCAGGGAATCGGGTGCAGGTCCGAGATCGGTGGAAGGTCGACGAGCTGGATCGCGGTGTCGTCGACGTTCAGCATCCCCGGCTCCGGGTACTGCGTGGTGAACGGATATGAGCCGATGTCCGTATGCGATCCGGTGAGCGCAGCGTGCAGGGTCGACTTCCCCGTGTTGGGCGGTCCGAGGATCGCGATCTGTGCGGCGCCGTCGGGATGGATGAACGTCGCCGGTCCGGTCCGTACTCCGCCCTTCGATGGTGCCGTGAGTTCGGCCTTCAAGTCCTTGATCTTGGTCTTGATCTCAGCTCGGAGGTGCTCGGTCCCTTTGTGCTTCGGGATCGTTCGATGCATCACCTGGAGCAACTCGAGGCGCTCCTGCGGGTCCCGCGCCCGCTTGTAGGCGGCTTCGGCCTTCTTGTAGTCGGGCGTCAGGTTCGCCGGCATGAACCCATTGTGCCCGTTGAGCGGGCGAGATGTCACGGCCGGATGGCCCTTCGTGTCCAAGAGCAGCCCTCCGGGACAAGGAGTCGGGGAAAGCCCCTATCGACGTTCGCGTGGATTGCAGTAGGTTTGGAGAGAGGAGGAATGATGCGAATTGCCCTCGTCGCGATGTCGGGTGTTCGAGCTCACAACCCCGAGTTGACCGCCCTTGGCCTGAGTCTTCCCGGGTTCGTCGAGCGCGGGACGACGATCGCGTCGCTCCCGAGCCTCGGTCTGTTGACACTTGCGGCCCTCACCGACGACCGCCACGACATCGACTACTACGAGGTGGACGACATCGCCGAGATGAACCCGCTCCCCGACTGCGATTTCGTGGCGTTCTCTACCTACACCGCTCAGGTCAAGGAGTGCTACACCCTCTCCGATCGCTTTCGCGCCGTGGGCGTCACGACGGTGATCGGCGGCCTCCATGCCACGGTGTTGCCCGCCGAGGCGCTCGAGCATTGCGACGTTGTTGTTGTCGGCGAAGGCGAGCCGCTGTGGCGACGGGTCGTTGCCGACATCGAGTCAGGCGCTGCTGCTGAGATCTACCGATCGGATGATCCCTTCGATCTCGCCGACGCCCCGATACCCCGCTATGACCTGCTCGAACCCGATCGCTACAACCGCCTCACCGTTCAGACACAGCGGGGATGCCCCTGGCGGTGCGAGTTCTGCGCCTCGTCGATACTGCTCAGCTCCCGGTACAAGACGAAGCCGGTCGAGAAGGTTGCAGCGGAGATCGAGGCGATGAAGCAGATCTGGGCGGATCCGTTCGTCGAACTCTCCGACGACAACTCGTTCGTCAACAAGCATCACGCCCGGGACCTGGTCGCTGCGATCGGAGCCCAGGATGTGAAGTGGTTCACGGAGACCGACGTCTCGATCGCCGAAGATCCGGGCCTGTTGGCGATGATGAGCGACGCCGGTTGTCGGGAGATCCTGGTCGGGTTCGAGAGCCCGAATCCCGTGGCGCTGGACGGAATCGAGATGAAGAAGAACTGGAAGCTCCACCAGGTCGACCGGTATCGGGGAGCGGTGTCGACCATCCAGGAACACGGTGTCGCGCTCAACGCGTGCTTCGTCCTCGGACTGGACGGGGATGGGCCCGGGGTGTTCGACGCCGTTACACGCTTCGTCGACGAGACCGATCCGTTCGATGTGCAGATCACCGTGCTGACTCCGTTTCCGGGGACGCCCTTGTACGGGCGGCTTCTCGCCGAGGGTCGGATCGTCAAACCCGGAGCGTGGGAGTTGTGCACGTTGTTCGACGTCAACTACCGCCCAGCGAATATGACCGTTCAACAACTCGAGAGCGGCCTCGTCGATCTCGGACGGTACATCTACTCACAGGAGAGCACCGACCGTCGCAGAGCCGGCTTCAAGCGACAGGTGGCGGTCGGTACCGCCCGCCGGCTCCACGGGAGGGTGGCCTCGTGAGCACGCGTCGCGCCGGATCCGGCATCGAACTGACCGGCGACCGTCTGTTCACGCACAGGGTTCGGCGCCTCGTTGCGATCAGCGCCGTGGCGCTCGGCGTGATCTGGGGTCTTGCATTCCTCGAAGAACCGCCCGCGTGGATCCTGGCGCTGCTCGCTCTCGGCTGGGTCTCGATGCCGACGGTGCTGGCCGCGAGCCTCGGTCGCCCGCTCCTGCGTTACGCGCTCATCGTGCCCGCCGGTGCCGTGTCCATCGGGCTGATCGGCATGGTGATAACGGCTCCCGAGGAAACGGCGACGGGTTGGCTCCTGATCACCTCGGGAATCCTCCTCGGTGGGTTCCTGGGGGTGTGGTTCTGGTTCCGCTGGCTCCCCGTGCCGCGGATCCTCGACGACCCATTCGGCTGGCCGAGGGTCGTACTCGTGGGCCTGCATTTGGCGCTGATCCTCATAGGCGCAGCGCTCGTGATCGTCGGCATCTGATCAGGCGGGGCCGCCCGATTCCTCGAGTCGACCGATATGCCACCAGCACTCCGCCATCGCGATGAGGAATGCAAGGTCGGCAAGACCGAACACGACGAAGAACACGATGTGCGGGTACACGCCTCCGATCAGGTACCAGAGCGCCACAGAGAAGTAGGCGAGCTTGTACAGCGCGCCGACTGCGATGAGGTCCCGGTTCCTGACGAGGTCGCCTCGAGCGATCAACACGTAGGCAACACCGATGACGAACAGGAACGCCGCGATCAGCGACAGGAAACTCGTGTGCTCCGGTAGAGCGTCCTCGATGCCGAGCATCGAGAAGGCCGGTCGGTAGAGGAACAGAAACACGACACCGAGAACCAGGTCGTACGCCGCCGCGACCCAGAACAGGATTCGGTACCACCGTTCACGGGCAGAAGACATGGCACGCCTCCTTTCTACGGTCAACGGTCGTCTGATTGGATCAGCCGCGGTAGAGGAAAATGTCAGTTCGGGAAAAACTCCCTTCCCTTCCTCTATCAGGAACTTTCTCAAGGCCGTATGGTGTGGCCATGGCAGGGAAGCCCGTTCTCGTGACCGTTCTGGCGTTGGTTGTCGTCGGATGCAGTTCGAGTGGAACCCCTGCCACGACGCCTCCTTCGGTCCCGATTTCGGCATCAACGGTTGCGGTCGCGACCACAACACTGCCTCCGACGACCGCGACGACCATGCCGGTCACCACGACGACCGTGGATCGCGTCGCCGAGATCGAGGCCATCTTCCAGGATCTCGAAGATCGCCGCCTCCAGGCCCTCTACGAAGGCGACAAAGAAGCCTTCAAGTCCCTCTTCGCCAACAAGGCCTACATGACAAGAAGCCTGGACGTGCTTGATCGCGTGGAGTTCGTTGCACGTCCCGATGAGGTTGTTGTTGACCTTGTGTCTGTGATTGGGGACACAGGGGAGTGCATTGCGGCGCGAGTGCTCACAGACGCTGTGCAATCCCTCGGTCCGAATGGCAAGAGCGATCGCATCATTGTGCTGGAGTTGGTTGAGGATCGGTGGGGGTTCTCCTACATCGGGGAGGGATGGGCATGCGAAGGTCCGCATCCGTTCTCACCCTGACCGCCGTTCTGGCTGTCACCTGTTGGCTGTCACCTGTCGCCCGGGCC
>JAUVNV010000051.1 GCA_030599515.1 Acidimicrobiia bacterium | reverse complement strand
GGCGTCCTTCTCATCGCCGACAAGGGATCGTCCAGCGACGTCTCGCTCGAGATCCTCGATGCGCCTCCTACCGAACGACCCATCGCAACGATGGCCGGACGGATCATCGCCCCACGCGACGGCTACTACCCCGGCTACGGGCACGAGGTCGATGAAGCAGGGCTCGTCGCAGCGGTGAGGCAGGCCGCAGGAGGACGGGCCGAGTGGGTGAAGATCATCGGCGACTGGCCGAGGAGAGGCCGGGGGACGGTCGCCAACTACGACGAGGCTGCGCTGACGAAGGCGGTCGAAGTGGCGCACGCAGCGGGCCGGCGCATCGCCGTTCACACGATGGCCCCCGAAGGAATCGGGCCGGCCGTCATCGCCGGCGTCGACTCAATCGAACATGGGTTGTTCCTCACCGGCGACGATCTGCCCGGCCTGGCCGAACGAGGTGGCGCCTGGGTACCGACGATCCTCGGAGCCGAAGCGATCATCGAGATGCTCGGTGCCGACAGCACCGGTGGCAGGCTGCTCGCCCGGGGTGTCGCCAACGTGCGGGACCTCCTCCCCGAAGCGGAGCGCCTGGGCGTCACCGTGCTCACCGGCACCGACCTGGCCATCCCCCACGGGAAGGTCGCCCACGAAGCGATCCGCCTCCACGAACTCGGACTCTCGACACCAGCAGCACTGCACGCCATCACGGGAGCCGCCTTCGACTACCTCGGAATCACCCACGGCTTCTCCCCCGGCATGCCGGCCGACGCGGTGTTCTTCCACAGCGATCCACGAGACCACCTCGAGACTCTGCTCGAACCTCAGGTGATCGTCAGATCGGGTCGAGTCATCGACGGTTGACATATTGATGTCAAGTAGATATGTTTTGATGTATGCGGACAACGATTCGGATGGACGATGATCTCCTTGCAGCGGCCAAGGCGGAGGCGGCAACATCCAGTCAGAGCCTGACCGCCTTCATCGAAGAGGCCGTACGGCGACATCTCGCCGCGCGACGCAGAGCGCAGGAGTCCCCGACACCGGAACTGCCCGTGTTCGCCGGCGACGGTTTACTCCCGGGCGTTGATCTCGATGATTCGGCGGCGCTGCTGGACCTCATGGAGGGACGGTGAGACTCTTCGACGTGAATGTCCTCGTCAACGCCTTCCGAGAGGACGCGGAGCACCACGAACCGTGTCGCGCCATCCTCGATGAGACGATCTCCGCACCCGGAGCTTTCGGCCTAACTCCGATCGTGTTGAGTGGATTCCTCCGGATCGTCACTCATCCCCGGATCTTCCGGTCACCGACGCCACTCGATGAGGCCATCGAGTTCGTAGAAATCCTTCGCGCCCAACCCCAGTCCGAGATCATCTACCCCGGCCCCCGACACTGGGACATCTTCACCATGCTGGCAGAGGAGGCCTCGGCGAAAGGTGGCTTGATTCCTGATGCCTACCTCGCGGCGATCGCCATCGAGTCTGGCTCGGAGTGGGTGTCGACGGACGGCGACTTCGCCCGATTCCCCGGTCTCACCTGGATCGATCCGCGAACCACGTGATCGGCACGCCTAAAACTCGAGGCGTCGGTAGACCAGCGCGGCACCTGTTGTGAACACCAACGAAGCGACGATCGTCCACACCACGGCGCTCGTTGCGCCGAGAGGATCGCCGTAGACGTACTCGGTCACCGGAGCCCAGGTGCCCATCTGATCGCTGATCAGGCCCGCCGGCGT
Source organism: Acidimicrobiia bacterium (assembly GCA_030599515.1). Lineage (GTDB taxonomy): Bacteria > Actinomycetota > Acidimicrobiia > Spongiisociales > UBA5794 > JAHEEL01. The sequence continues at coordinate 10,746 of JAUVNV010000051.1, read as the reverse complement.
GTAGGTGTCCCATCCGCGCCAAAGCCATCGCGGAGGGATCCGGCTGAAGAAGTACGCGAACAAGGCGATCAGGGCCACGACGCCGCGGCGCCGGATCACCGTTCCGAGGAACGCCGTCAGCGTGATGAAGAACGCCACAACGAGCGCGACGATCAGGAGGGTGATGAGGAACCGACCGAGCGGCGGGGCCTCCGGTGTGACGAATCGGTAGGGCTGCACCTTCGGCAACCACCAGTAGGCAACGAGCCCGGGGATGAAGATCGCAGTCGCCGACAGCCCGATCCACAGGCCCGCGAGCTTGCCGCCGACGTATCCCCACCGTGGGACCGGCTTGGACACCGTCCATGACGCGACCCCGCTGCGGTACTCCCCGACCACCGTTGCTTCAGTGAGCACGATGGCGGCGGGCGGAACGAACAACACGAGCATGTTGATCAGCGACTGGTACCCGAGACCGCCGAACGGCACGTGCTTGGTCACGACGGTGAAGTAGAGCCACCCATCGATCATCAGCAGCCAGAAGACGAGATGGAACACACCCCGGGTGCCGAACCACCGGACGAGCTCGCCGCGCAGGACACCTGCCGAACCTACCCACGCAACACGAGCCGTGGCTCCGTCAATCGCCATCGTCGGCACCCACGATCTCGAGGTACGCATCTTCGAGACGATGATCGCTGAGATGGAACTCAAGGATGTCGCACCCATCGTCGGCGAGAAGGGCCGGTACGAGTCGATCCGCGGCGACTGCGCTATCGGTCACCCGCACATTCCACTGCTCGACCTCTCCCCGCCGCCGGGCATCCACGTTCTGCACCCACGACTCGGCCGTCAACCTGGCGAGGGTGCCTTTCGTTTCACCCCGCAACCGTACGAAGTAGTCGGAGTTAGACGCCTCGAGGATCGAATCGAGCGGTCCCGCAGCGACGGCTCGTCCATTGTTGATCATCACAACCGTGTCGCTCACCCGCTCGACGTCGTCCAGGATGTGCGTGGAGTAGAAGACGGTCGTATCCCCGCCGATCTCGGCGATGAGGTCAAGCATGTCGCGCCGCCCCACCGGGTCGAGACCGGCCGACGGCTCGTCCATGACCACGAGGTCCGGGTCCGCAACGAGCGCCTGGGCGACCCCGAGACGCTGCCGCTCGCCACCGGAGAGGCCGCGCACCCGCCGCCGCGCCTTGTCCGCCATGCCGACACGATCGAGCAGACCGTCGACTCGCGTGCGTAGCGCCCGGCCGTGCGGATGTCCCGGATAGAGGCGGGCGACGTACGACACGACTCCACGAACCGTCTGGTGCTTCGGGAACACCGGGTCCTGTGGCAGGTAACCGATCCGGCTTCGCGCCACGAGACCGTGTGTCCGAACGTCGTCGCCGAGCACGGCTGCCCAGCCGCCTGACGGCCGGATCAGGCCCAGGAGGATCTTCATCGTCGTGGTCTTCCCTGCGCCGTTCGGACCAAGGAACCCGCAAATCGATCCGCGCGGGACTTCCAGGTCCAGACCGCGGAGCGCTTCGACCTTGCGGTACTTCTTCCGAAGCTGCCGGATCTCGATCGCCGGAGCCGTCATGCGAGCTCCCTCCGATCGAAGCGCCACACGGCGAGGAACAGCACCAGAGCGGTCCAGAGGAGCGACGCGAAGAACGGGATCACCACCGAAGGGGTCTTGCCCTGAGCGACGTCGATGATCACCCGGATCAGACCGGCCGGCGATGCTGCGGCGAACGAACCTGCGAACGCGGCTGCACCGAACGCTCCCACGAGGCCGAGTCCGAGGCCGAAGACGGCAGTTCGGGATCGGATCGTCGTGCCGAAGAGGATCATCACTGCAATGGCGAACATGAGGAACACCGACAGCGCGAGCAGCAGTCCGATCCACCCGCCGAAGTCGACGAGGCTCGTGAAGCGCCCCCACATGCCGATCGGCCCACCGGTGACCTCAGTGAGTTCCGACACCCTGAACTCCGACCTTCCCCAACCGGATGTTTCGAGGAGGACCGGATACAGGGCGGTTCCGGTCACGAACACGGCCGCTGTGATGCCCGCAGATGCGGCGAGGAACTTGGCGAGGATCACGGCCGGTCGCCCGATCGGCAGCCCCACCAGCCAGGATGCCGTGCCTCGCTCGATCTCGCCGAGCACAGAGCCCTCCGTGAGCGAGACCACCGACAGCAGCAGCATCATGATCCACAAGCCCAGGAAGGGGAGGAGCAGTGCGCCGAACTCGGTGTTGCTGGCTCGCCACCCGAAGTAGTTCATGGCGAACACGCCGAAACCGGCGATCGTGAGGAACAGGGCACGCCACGGGAACCAACCTCGCAGCTCGACCAAGAGCAGCCCGCCGAGGCCGCGAAGCGGGGACACCGTGTCGATGCGTCGCAGCGTTGCCGCCTCACTCGTCATCGCCGGCCCCCACAAGGTCGAGATAGATGTCTTCGAGGTCGCGCTGCTCCGAACGCAACTCCATCACCCTGGTTCCGTCGTACCCGTGGAGCATCCGCAGTAGATCATGCTCGGCAGCCTCCCTGTCGGTGACGTCGATCTCCCACGCTCTCGGCTCGAGCATCCGGGTCGCACCGACCCACGGTTCGCGGCCGAGGCTGTCGATCGCCGCGGCATCATCGCCGTCGAGGACGACCCGATACGTCGCGGCGCCTCCGCCGAGGAAGGACGCCATGGGCCCCTGCTCGATGATCTCCCCGTGGTCGAGGACGATGACGTGGTCGGCGACCCGTTCCACATCGTCGAGGATGTGACTCGAGTAGAAGATCGTCATCCGCTCTTTGAGACCTTCGAGCAGATCCAGCACCTGGCTCCGGCCCTCGGGGTCGAGCCCGACAGACGGCTCGTCGAGGATGAGCAGATCGGGATCTCCGATGACCGCCTGGCCGATTCCGAGACGCCGCCGTTCACCACCGGACAATGCCTTCACCTTCCGATCGGCCCGGTCGCCGAGACCCACGAGATCGAGGGTCTCGTCGACGCTCGATTCGATCGCCGACCTCGACCCGGAGGCGTATCGGTGGACGACGAACCGCAGCGTGTTGCGCACCGTGGCCCGCGGGAAGAACGACGGGTCTTGGGGCAGGTAGCCGATACGGGACCGCGTTGCGAGGCCGTTCCCTTCGATGTCGTCGCCCAACACCGACGCCCACCCCTCCGACGGCCGGATGAGCCCCATGAGGATCCTCATCGTGGTCGTCTTCCCGGCGCCGTTCGGACCGAGGAAGCCGCAGATCGAACCTTCGGGGACCTCGAGGTCGAGACCCCGAAGGGCATCCACCCTGCGATAGCGTTTGCGCAGACCCCGGGTCTCGATCACTCCGGCCATGAGCAATCCTCCAACTCGGGCATCTGCACCACCGTGTCGCCGTCCACCTCGACGGTCACGACTCCACACCGCAGGAATTCGAAGTCTTCGCCTTCTCTATGGCAGCTCTCTTCGATCCGGAGGTCGTAGAGGCCGGCGGCGAGCGGAACGGGATCGGGGAAGAAGGTATCCCACGGCCCGTCGCCTCGAATGTGAACCTGGAGACCAACTTCGCCCGTTCCGGAAGGAGGAGCAGGCAGGATCGGAACGAGGCCCGGAGCCTTGGCCCAGCGTTGCTCGTCTCCGCCTTCGACGTGCTCGGGGTTCTGTCTACCCAGGCTGAACACACCGTTCGGCCATACGTCGCCTCTCCCGACGTCGTTGAGCATCGTCCCCGCGGGGAGCAGCACCGCGTTCAACCCACAATGATCGAAGCCCTCCGGCGCGAGGGCACCGTCGAGCTCGACCCGCAGTGTGCCCCCCGCCTCGAACGGAGGGAGGATCCTCCTGGCGATCTCTTCGGGTCTCCCGACGGGATCCAGCTCACACGGCTCGAGGACCGGGAGGTCGATGACCGTGTCACCGTTGACGGTCACGGGGAACTGGGTGCAGTACTCCGGCGCCGCGAAGTAGACGCCGTAGTTGCCGGGGTGTCCGGTGTAGGCACCGACGAAGAGCTCATAGGAACCGCCCGGGACGATTGCCTCGCCCTCCTCATGGCGGATGAGGTTGCACACGCTGAACGCGTAGTACTCGCCCTCCTCTCGGAGTGGCTGGAGCGGATACGCCTCGACCCAATGCTCGAGAGCGAACTCCTCGGCGGTCATGCCGGTCCCTGCTGCCTGCTCGGCGGCGTGTTCGAGGCTCCGTTCCCACTCCTCCGGCGACTCGTTGACACTCATGCAGGCAGCCGCCAGGTATGAATCGACGCTGCGCACCGTCGCGAAGTCGGTTCCGGCAGGCAGCAGCGTCGCAAACACCGTCCGGGTCGTCAGGTGCTCGTGCGGGACCATGCGGATGGAGAGCGACCCGGGCGCTCCGGTCGTGACCGCACCCGGGTCGCAGTTCGCCTCGACCCAGGCGCCGATCCGGTCGAGAGCGGCATCGGACGCCGCCTTGGCCTCCTCCCACGGCAGCACCCCCCATTCGCGCAGCGCAGACTCCTCGTCGATGTCGAACTGGAAGGCGTTCCCGCGGAACATGGCGAAGCGCCGGGCCTGGATGTCGGCTGCGGTCTCCCAGGCCGCCCGAACCTCTTCTGGAACAAGACGTGCCCCGATCTGGAGAGACAACTCGTAGCGATCGAGGTTCTGTGCCCACTGCTCCCAATCGAAGTGCTCCTCATAGCGGAGGACCGGTTCGAGTTCCGGCCACCGAGAGCAGAAGTCGCCGCACGCTTCGATCGCCCAGTCGTCGATATCGGCGACGGCCGCCTCGGCGTCGGCGACCACTCCCTCGGGCCCCCGGTCGCCGAACGCCATCGTCACGTGAACCGGACGGATCACGCCTTCGGTGTATCCGGTCACGAACAGGAGGTCGCTCACACGGGCGTAGGCCCCGTACGCCCGGTCCCACTCGGAGCGCACGTCAGCCGGTACCGTTCGGTCGACATCGGCCAGTGTCGCGTCCGAGTCCACGAAGTTCCGATCGAGTCCGACGGATCGGTCACCGACCAGATCGAACGATGTCGTCCCGGATACGGCTCCCAGGATCGTCGATCGGGCATCAGGCCACGCGCGGCAGAAGAGGGCGGTATTCCCCGCCGTCTCCGTCTCACTGCCCGGGTCGGGGCCGAGGATGGCGGCATCGTTGCATGCCGTCAGAGCAACGGCCGCGACCGTGACGAGTAGCCACCACCGCATCCGGCGTCCCTCCCCTTCCACGGGAAACGCTATGCGCGAAGGCACGGTGCATCTAGAGACGAATGACCCGATTGCCTATCTCACCCGACGATGTACGTGCCCGTTCCGGCCGCGATGAGCGTGCCCTCGTCGTTGTGGAACTCCATCCGGGTCACGGCGACCCGCGAGCCGGTTCGCAGCACGACCGCCGAGGCGTCGAACCACTCGCCGACACCGGGGCGGAGATAGTCGACCCGCATGTCGATCGTGCCGATCTTCGAGAAGATGCGTGCTGCTTCTTCCTGGGTCTCGGGCAGGTCCCGACCGACGACCCCCATCATCGCTGCGATGCCGCCGACCACGTCGAGCGTCGACGAGATGACACCTCCGTGGAGATAGCCGCGAGCGAAGTTGCCGATCAGGTCGTCGCGCCGGTCGACACGGATCCGGACGGTCCCGTCGTCGCTGATGCGGCACTCGCGAAGACCGAGGATCCGGTTGAACGGAATGAGGTTTTCGGCCACCTCGACGAGGGCGGCCAGCGTGTCGAAGTCGGGCATGGAGCGAGTGTACGGTCGGCGTTCGGCGCCCAAATCGAGATTTGGGCTTGAAGTCCTCGTGAATTTGTGTCATAGTGTCCATCCCAGCCGTACGCGCGCGGGAACCCCTCCATCGTTGAGAGCGTTGTTCCCTGTACACAGCCCGACGGTCGGGAACCAAACGTTGCGGTCGAAGCGTCTAACGAAGGACGCAGGAGCCGATGGGGCCGAATCTCCAAGACCCGCAGCACTGACACGCGAATCACTAAGTGAAGGATTTCACAAACATGAAGACGGCAGAAAAGATCCGAATGGCCGGTCAACCGCTCGAGATGGGCGACAGCTTGACGCGCTACCTCCAAGAGATCTCATACCACGACTTGCTCACCGCAGATGAGGAAGTCGAACTCGCCCAGGCGATCGAGACAGGGCGTGCTGCCGATGAGCAGCTCTCTGCAGTGTCGGTGCGAGGCGCCGAGAAGGTCCGCCTCCAGCGTGCCGTACGCAAGGGCCGCGAGGCTCGCGAGCGTTTCGCTCAGGCGAACCTCCGTCTCGTCGTCAGTCAGGCGAAGCGGTACCGCAGCCAGTACGGCATCGAGTTCATCGACCTCATCCAGGAGGGGAACCTCGGGCTCATCCGTGCCGTCGAGAAGTTCGACTGGCGCCGGGGCTTCAAGTTCTCGACCTACGCGACCTGGTGGATCCGTCAGTCCATGCAGCGTGCAGTGGCCGAGAAGTCCCGCACGGTGCGTCTCCCCAACTCGCTCCACGACACGCTCGTCACGCTCAACAGCACCCGCAACCGTCTTCTCTCCGAACTCGGCCGGGAGCCGACGCCCGAAGAGCTGTCCTACGAATCCGGCCTCTCCCTCGACGCCGTCGTCGAAGCCCAGCTCGTCAACGACTCCGTCTCGCTCGAGGCACCCGTCGGCGAAGACGGCGCAGTACTCGGCGACTTCGTCGCACACCACGACGAGGAAGACCCGGTCCGCGAGACCGAGAAGGCCAGCGCCATCGAGTCACTCCGGGAAGCGATCAACCGCCTCCCCCAGCGTGAGGCCTACATCCTGTCGATGCGGGTTGGATTCGAAGACGGTCTCCCCCGTACGCACGAGGAGATCGGCGGGAACCTCGGGCTCGGCCCGACCAGGGTCCGGTCGATCGAGAAGCTCGCTCTCTCGAAGCTCCGCCACCCGGCATTCGGTCTTCGCGAGGACGCGATGGATTTCTAGGCGGCTACGCCGCCGGCGTACTCCGTACTCCGCACTCCGTATCCCGTACAGCGAAGGTTGCTCCTGTTCTGGAGCGGCCTTCGTCGCGTCCTGGGAAGCTGGGCTACAAGCCCCAGCCCGTGCGCGAGAATGGGGGTCGCACCTACATGAAGGAGTCCCCATGGCCGCGAAGCATCCCGGCGTCGTCTACGGACGCCGAGTCGCGATCGTCGACGGTCTTCGCACACCGTTCGTCAAGTCGGGAACGGCGTTCAAGGATCTCACCACACTCGACCTGGCATCCGCCGTCGTCAATGAGTTGCTCCAACGAGCCGGCATCGAAGGCGGCCGGGTCGACCAGGTCGTCTACGGCGCGGTCATCGCCGACGTTGCCGGCCCGAACATCGCCAGGGAGGTGGTCCTCGCCGGCGACTTCCCCCAGACCGTCGATGCGTTCTCCGTGAGCCGTGCCTGCGCGACGTCGACGCAGGCAGTCGTTTCGGGTGCCCAGTCGATCCTTCTCGGCGACGCCGACATCGTGGTCGCAGGCGGCGCCGATTCGCTGTCCAGGCCTCCCATCATGTACTCGGACCGCTTCGTCGACGTCCTGATGGACGCCAACGCCGCGAAGGACATCGGCGGCAAGGTGAAGGCGTTCTCGGCACTCCGACCGAAGGACCTCGCTCCTCAGCCACCGGCAATCGCCGAACGGTCCACCGGCCTGACCATGGGCGCCTCCGGCGAGATCATGGCCAAAGAGAACGGGATCACCCGAGAAGCCCAGGACGAGTTCGCTCTCCGTTCGCATCAGAAGGCGATCGCCGCGTGGGAGAACGGGATCTTCGATGACGAGGTGATGCCGTTCCCCGTCGGACCGAGGTTCAACAAGACCGTCACGCGAGACAACATCCCCCGCGCCGACTCGAGCATGGAGTCACTCGCGAAGCTGCGTCCGGTGTTCGACCGGAAGTACGGCACGATCACCGCGGGGAACTCGTCTCCTCTGACCGATGGAGCGTCCGCCGTGATCCTCATGGAGGAGAAAACCGCCGAGCGCCTCGGACTCGTCCCCAGGGCCTTCATTCGGTCCTGGGCGTTCGCGGCGCTCGATCCGAACTGGCAGCTGCTCATGGGCCCATCGTTCGCAACTCCGATAGCCCTCGACAAGGCGAAGTTGACGCTCGACGACATCGACGTGATCGACATGCACGAGGCGTTCTCCGCGCAGATCCTGTCGAACACGCAGGCATTCGCCTCGGCCGAGTGGGCGAAGCGATGGCTCGGCAGAGACGAAGCGATCGGTGAGATCCCGGACGAGAAGTTCAACCTCTACGGAGGATCGATCAGCCTCGGTCACCCCTTCGGGGCCACCGGTGCCCGTCAGATCTTGACCATGGCCAACGAACTGGCCAGAAGGGACGGGGGCATGGCCCTTGTCACGCAATGCGCAGCGGGCGGTCTCGGCGCTGCCGTCGTACTCGAGCGGTAGGGAGGAAGCCATGGAACTCACACACTTCAGGTTCAACGTCGAGAACGGCGTTGCCGCCGTCCTGCTCGACCGCGCCGGCGAGCCGATGAACACGATCGGCCCCGCTATCTTCGACGACTTCACGGCTGTGATCGATCGGATCGAGACCGACCCGGCGATCAAGGCGGTCGTGATCGGCTCTGCGAAGAAGGGGAACTTCCTCGCCGGTGCAGACATCCGCTTCTTCGAGACCCTCTCCGAACCCGACGAGGCAGCGGCGGTGATCAGAGAACTGCACGCTCTCTTCGTCCGGATCGAGGCGCTGCACGTGGTTCACGACAAACCGGTCGTGATGGCGATCGACGGAGCCTGCCTCGGCGGCGGCCTTGAACTCGCTCTGACCGGTTCGATGCGCATCGCGACCGACGGCAAGAAGACGCAACTCGGACAGCCCGAGGTCCAGCTCGGAATCCTCCCCGCCGGAGGTGGGACGCAGCGCCTTCCGAAGATCATCGGCATCGCAGCGGCGCTCGACATGATCCTCACCGGTCGACCCGTTCGGCCCCGCAGAGCCCTCAAGATCGGCCTCGTCGACGAGGTCGTACCCGTCGAGATGCTCTACGACATCGCGAAGAAGAGAGCCTCTGCATCGATCGGGAAGCTCGGGGAATCCAGGGGTGCATCGGTGAAGGGCTTCCTCGCCCCGTCCCATCTCCAAGCTCTCGCTCTCGAACAGAATCCGGTGGGACGTCGGCTCATGTTCAAGAAGGCCGAAGAGGCGATGCTTGCAAAGACGAAGGGCCTCTACCCGGCGCCGCAGCGGGCACTCGAAGCCGTCAAGATCGGTATCGATCAGGGCAACGCCGCCGGGTACGAGGCAGAGGCGACGTTCTTCGGTGAACTGGTCACCTCGCCCGAGTCGAAGGCGCTCCGTGGGATCTTCTTCGCCTCGCAGATGATGAAGTACGCAACCGGGATCAGCGGCCACGCAGAACCGAGGAACGTATCCAAGGTTGGGATCCTCGGAGGGGGTCTCATGGGCGCCGGGATCGCGACCGTATCGGTTCTGAAAGCCGGAGCCACAGCACGCGTGCGAGAGGTCGACGACGCCGGCATCGAACGGGCACTCGCACACGTCTCGAAGGAAGTCTCGAAGCAGGTGCAGCGGCACCGACTCACGCCGTTCGAGGGCGAGCAGGCCCTGAACAAGGTCACCGGCACGACCGACTGGAGCGGTTTCCAGAACGTCGACATCGTCATCGAGGCCGTTTTCGAGAGCCTCGAGTTGAAACGGACCCTGCTTGCCGAGGCCGAGGCCGTGATCGGCGATGACGTCGTCTTCGCCTCGAACACCTCGTCGCTCCCGATCGCCGACATCGCAGCGAACGCCGAGCACCCCGAAGGGGTTCTCGGCATGCACTACTTCTCGCCCGTCGAGAAGATGCCTCTGCTCGAGATCGTCGTAACCGACGAGACCGCTGACTGGGCGACGGTGACCGCCGTTGAATTCGGGAAGCGTCAGGGAAAGACCGTGATCGTGGTCAAAGACGGACCCGGGTTCTACACGACGAGGATCCTCGTGCCCTACTTGAACGAGGCCTTCCATCTGCTGTCGGAGGGCGCCTCGGTCAAGGCGGTCGACAAGGCGATGGTGAAATGGGGCTTCCCGATCGGTCCGCTGCTGTTGACCGATGAGGTCGGTATCGACGTCGGGGCGCACATCTCGAAGATCATGCTCGACGCGTTCGGCGAGCGGATGGCCGGGCCCGACATGGCGCAAGGTCTCCTCGATGACGATCGCAGGGGCCGAAAGAACGGCCGCGGCTTCTACGAGTACAGCGACAAAGGAGAGCGCGGCGGGGTCGACGAGAGCGTCTACCAGGCGCTCGGACTCGGACCGCGGCGCAAGATTCCGAAGGCCGAGATCCAGGAGCGCATCGCCCTGGCGATGGTCAACGAGGCGGCCCGCTGCCTCGAGGAGGGGATCCTCCAGTCGGCTCTCGACGGTGACATGGGAGCCGTGATGGGTCTCGGGTTCCCACCGTTCCGGGGTGGCCCGTTCTGGTGGATGGACGAGGTCGGCGCCGGAGAGATCGTCGCCAAGCTCGAAGCGCTCGCCGAGAAGCACGGGGTGCGCTTCGAACCCGCAGGGATCATCCGAACCCACGCCGGGTCGAACAAGAAGTTCCGGTAGGCCCGGTTTCGCCGAGAGGAAGTAGCGGAGTAGCCGAGTAGCCACAAGACACAAGCTACAAGCTACAAGAGACACGTCCTGGTCGGTTCTTCCAGCTTGGAGCTTGCAGCCGGACGTTCCGACTACCGACTACCGATAAGGGCGAGCGCAGCTAGCCCTCTTTTCTGTCACACCGGGTTG
>JAUVNV010000082.1 GCA_030599515.1 Acidimicrobiia bacterium | reverse complement strand
CGCTCCAATTCGCGCTCGAGGGCGGCAAGCGAGTAATAGGGCCGGTTGATGTCGCGACCGACCCCGGTCATCTCGAGGAGATCCATGTCGTTGGGTGCGGCGAGCAGTCCCGCGTAGTAGACCTGCGGGATCCCCGGGCTCATGAACTGGATAAGGCGAGCGAGCAGGTACATCTCCTCATCGCGGCTGAGCGCCGAGAAGAACGTGGAGTTCACCTGATAGAGATCGACATTCGAGGCCGCGGCACCCGTGGCCCGAAGGCTCTCTCCGTTCGTGTTCGCATGGATGCGTTCGACGAGTGCGTCGATCTCGGCGTCGGACAACAGACCGGGCATTTCTCCACTCGGACCGACGTCGATGACACCGATCCCGTCGTGGGTATCGAGGACCGTCACCGCGTTGCGCGGCGCGATCGCCAACCATCGCTTCAGCGCGGAAGCGGAGCCGGAATAGAGCGTATGAAGCACGAGCGGTGGCAGCGCGAAGTCGTAGATCCGGTCGACGCGGGACGCTATCTCGATCTGGGTCTCGTGATATCCGTGGATCTCAACGAGCGTCTCCATACCCCGGTCGTGGATACGGGCGGAGAGATCGTCGATGAATGCGAACGTCTCCGGTGTCATGAAGCAGTTCGTTCCACGGGTCTTGACGGCGTATCCCACCGCGTCGAGGCGCACCACCGAAACACCAGCCGCGGTCAGACGATCGAGGATTCCGTCCAGGTACGCCGTACCCGCCACCGAGGCAACGTCGATGTCGATCTGTTGATCCGTGAACGTGGTCCAGAGGAGGCGCTCCCGTCCGGCGATCGTGAACGTGGTGAAGGGCGATGTCGGCCGTGGTCGGTAGATCGCCGTCCGGTCCTTCTCGGTGGGACCGTTCGGGAAGACCGACCCAACGTCGAGGAACAGGCTCGCGTGGGGCGAGTCGTCGCCCCGATCGGCGAAGTCGCGGAACTCCTGTGACTCGGAGGAGACATGGTTGACGATGACGTCTGCGGTGACGTCGTAGACCCGTGCAAGCGCTGCGACGTCATCCCAGGTTCCGAGTCTTGGATCGACGACCGTATGGTCCGTGGGGTCGAAGCCGGCGTCCGCCCCGTCGTACCGCTCGTAGAACGGAAGCAGGTGCACGCCGGTGAATGCTCCGGCGAGCGGTCCGTCGAGCAATCGATGAACTCCGGAGATTCCGCCCGCACCGAATCGGTCGGCGTAGGCGATGAGCTGTACGCCGGTGCGCATAGGTCAAGCGTAGGCCAACTACACGGTCGATGGTGCGAGCGATGGGGCCCGCAACAACATCACACTGGATAGCTCAACTGCACTAAAAGGCGCCGACCGGAGGCTCGGCGAGGCGGAGAATCCAGAGACCGGTGTTGAGATCCGACACGTAGATGAGGTCGTCCACGACGTGGACCGACCACGCCAGCGGCATCGCGATGTTTCCGTTGGGAGAGGCGAAGTGACGCTGGGGATCGACCCGTGTGGGGGGAACGAAGGATGCGACGTCGATGAGTTCCGTCGGATCCGAGACATTCACAACGCGCAGCCCGCCGGAGAGCCAGACGCCGTAGAGATAGTCACCGACCATCGCCGCTTCGAAGGCCGTGTAGATCCCGTCGAGGGCCAGCCGGCCTTCGGCGTCCGGTAGAGCATCCTCGATCGAGTAGACGGAACCAAGCGTCGGATCATCCTGCTCGCTCGCGTCGAAGACCACGCTGATCCCCCACGATCCCGCCCCTATCTCGTCATCGAGGTCATCGAGAGGGTCGAGTACTCGATGGCCGACGACGAGGACTCCGGCGGCCGAGTCGAAGGCCGTCGAATTCGACTTCCCTTCCTGGTGGCCGAGCGGTGCGATGCGGCCAACTGCTGCGGGCTGCAGCGGGTCGGACAGGTCAAGAACGACGACTCCGGCACCCCAATGAGCGACGAAGGCACGTTCCCCCTCCTGATCCACGGTGATGCCCTGCACGTGGAAGTCCCTTGGATCAGCATCAACGAGGACGGTGTCTCGAACCATCACCGGGGCATCGCTCCGGAAATCCCAGTCGGCGACGCCCACAGGATTCGCCGGATCGGTCACCTCAACGATGCGAACGTCGCCGAGGGCGTCGGGATGATCGAGGTACGAGTTCGGAACCGCAGCGACTACGAACACCCGGCCGTCGTCAACCAACACGTCGAAGGCGTGGATCCCCACTGTTCCGATCCCCGTCTCGAACGTACCCAACCGCACCGGCAGGGAGGGATCCGTGACGTCATAGAGACCGAGACCGCGGAACGCTGCTCCATCACCGGGATCGCAGAGCTGGTGTGCCACGATGGCGAGGTCCCCTGAGAATCCGTCGGTCTCGACCGTCCCCGCCCACACGGCCTCCGTACTCGTGCCGGGGTAGTCCTGCGAGATAGCCTCCAGCTCCACCGGTTCTGCGGGGTCGGTCACGTCGTAGCGACGGACACCGGTCGCGGGGCAGACTTCGCCTCGTCCGAGCGTGCTGAGGTAAGCGACGCCGCTGTGTACCCAGACGTCGGCGTTGAAGCCGCCGGTGGGGTCGACGTGTCCGACGACGTCGATCGAATCCGTGATCGGGTCGTCGGTGATCTCCGGGAGAACATAGAGCGTTCTTGGACTGGTCTTGCCGGTGAGAAGCGGGTACGGGTTCACGGGAGTTCGGTCCGGCATCCGTACTTCGAAGTGAAGGTGAGGGGCTGTGTCGCTGGCATTGCCGCTGCTGCCAACGAAACCGATCACGTCACCGGCTGCGACCTCCGCTCCGACGAACACCTCCGGTGGGACACCCCAGCTGAGGGGCTCCTCCGGGCAGATCCCTTCTTCAGTCGCCCGTTCGCCGTCCACAGAATCCTCGCCAGGCGGGTCGTCTGTCGCTGAGTCATCAGCCGGCACGACCTCGCATACGGGTTCGACATCGGGCGGAGGAGGCTCGTCGTCGTTGAGATGCAGGTAGAGCGTTCGCCAACCCCCGGTGTGCCGGATCTCGACGTAGAGACCGGCCTTCTCTCCCACGTCGATCCGGGAGATGACACCGCTCGCCGCGGCAAGCACCGGGGTCGTCTTCGGCGCCGAGATGTCGTTGCCCTGGTGAAGACGGCTGCCACCATCTCTGATCGCCCCGAACGTGTCGGAGAAGCCGTGACTGCCCTCGAGGGGAAAGCTCAGAGAGAACGGCGGTGCATAGAGCGACGGGTCGGCCCCCGGCGAACCGTCCGCCTCGGCGTGGGCCGGAACGGTCAGCCCGACCATCGTGAGCGCCACGACAACCAGCACAAGAAGAGCGCGCCGACAGATCGATGCCCACATGGGTCCATCGTACAGGCTCGGCACAGTGGATGGGCCGTCGATTCCCGCACCTACCCCTGTTCGGTCTCCCCGGTCTTCACCGAGTCGATGTCTTCGCCGAGCAGCACCCGATCGATCGTGGCCGTCAGGAGATCGTACGTGACGGGCCCGATGACCTTGCCGACAACGATGCCATCGCGGTCGATGAAGAACGTCTCCGGGAGGCCGGCAACACCGTAGGAGAAGGCCGCGCCGGATCCGTGGTCGATGCCGTAGACCGTTTCCGGGCTCAAGCCGAAACGGTCGAGATACGAGATCGCTTGACCCTCTTCGTCCTGTGTGTTGACGGCGAAGAACGTCACGTCGAATCCCGCGTACTCGGCGGCGGCGGCATTGAGGGCCGAGTGCTCCACGCGACAGCCGCTGCACCACGACGCCCAGAAGTTGACGACGACGACATCGCCGACATGATCGGAGAGCTCGACCTGACCATCGCCGTTGAGTTCGTCGAGAACGATCTCCGGTGCGGGCTTGTCGATCAGTGCCGACCCGACGACGGACGGATCGGAGCCGAGGCTCCCTGCGAGCGCCACACCCACGACGACCACAACGAGGCCTGCGGCGATCACGAACCAGGTGATGCGCCCACTCATGCTCGGGCCTCCTTCAGCATGGCGTCGACGTCGGCCCTGACGTCGCTCGGGAGCTCGTAGCCGAGGAGCCGCTCCAGCGGCGAGATCGCGCCGATCAGGTCCCCCCGCTCGAAACGGATGTTGGCGAGGAACCAGTAGGCCTGCGGATAGTCGGGCTCGAGAGCCAGGGCGCGCACGACGTACGGCTCAGCGGAGACCATGTCACCGGAGAGGAACGTCAACCACCCGACCCACGCGTTCGTCGGAGGATCGTCGGGCTGCTGTTCGAGTGCGATCGTGTAGTGCTCGAGTCCCTTATCCAGGTTGCCGTTCTCGAGGTAGCGCTGGGCGAGGGCGACGCGCATGCCGGGGATGTCCGGATTCTGGGCGACGACGGTCTCCATCTCTTCGGCCGTGATGGAGGACAGGTCGACACCTCCCTGGCCCTCCAGGACGTCCGTGGCGACGCCGTCGGTCATCTCACCGGCGGGTGTCTGTTCTTGCAGTGAGAACACGGCGACGACCGCAACGACCAAAGCCGCGATCCCCACGATCGCAGTCCCCGCGATGGCACGACCCGACGTCCGTCCTTCTGGTGCATTAGCGATCGGTCGGTCCTCGTCGTCCGGGGGCTTCTCCTCTGGCTGAGACATCGCGTCGAGTTTCTCCTCGAGCGCGCCCCGCTCCGACCGGTAGGCGGATCGGAGTCGTTCCGCCGTCGCGTCGTCAAGTTCCCCCATCTCGACCTGCTCTTCGATCTCGGCGAGGTCGAGGTCCACCTGGGCGATCTGATCAGCGATACGTGCGGCTTTCACTCTTCTGCTCCTACCGTTTCGCGGTTCTTGCGCCGAAGCCCGACGATGGCCACGACGCCGACGCCGAGGGCTCCGAGTGGTACCGCCCACAGCACGACGCCCCAGCCCGTGCTCGGCGGATCGAGGAGCACTTGCTCCCCGTAGGCCGCGACGAACATGTCGACGATCTCCTCGTCGGTTCGGCCCGCGGCGATCTCCTCGTCGATCCGTGTCCGCAGGTCTTTCGCAAGATCGGTCTGGGATCCGGCGAGGGACTCTCCGGCGCAGATCGGACACTTGAGCGATACCGCCAGGTTGTAGGCCCGGGCTTCCGGGTCCTCAACGCCCTGATCCCCCGGCAAGAGGCCGACCAGGAGAATCCCGACGGCGATCGCCGGCACGATGAACCACAGGAGGTTCAATCGGCGGTCAGACATCGGCATGCTCGGATTGCTCACCCTGCTTTGACGCCGCGGACCGCCTCCCGGATTTCCGGCCGAGAGCGACCGTTCCACCGGCAACGATCGTGATCCCGGCGAACCACAGCAACCACTGGAGCGGGAAGATCAGCACCTTGAGGCGCATGCCGTCGGCATCCAGCGCAGCGATCGAGAGGTAGACGTCGTCGATCCAGGTCGTCCAGACCTGCGGGGTGGTGATCACCTGTCCGAACTTCGGATATTCGTGGAGCCTCGGTTCGAGCACAACCCGTGTCGTCTCACACGTTGAATCGAGGATCGCAATCCGGGCGCCCTGGACACTGCGCTCCGGTTCGACCCGGGAGAACGGTTCGAGGTACTGGACGCAGTAGCCCTCGACGACGGCGGTCTCACCGACGGTGAGCGGCACTTCCGTTCGGACGGCCAGCACCGAGGTCGTCCCGATCGCAACGGCTGCGAGCGCGACGCCGATATGGGCGATCTGTCCGCCCCAGAACCCCTTATCGTTGTTGACCGTCGATCCCAATGCTGCCGGCCACGATTTGCCGCCGCGATGGGCTCGCGACGCCTGGTGGAAGTAGAACGCCACGATGTTGCCGATGGCAAATCCGGCGAGACCGATGATGCCGATCATGGCGATCGACCGGACACCAACGAGCAGCGAGAGGGCGGCGACGGCGAGACCGACATTGAGTCCGACTCTTGTCCGCTGCCACAACACCTTTCCGGTCGCGACCCGCCACGGAGAGGTCGCGCCGAAACCGATCGCGAGCAGCAGCAGGAACGCGAGCGGCACGGCGATGCGGTCGAAGAACGGCCGCCCGACGGCGACCTCCCGTCCGGTGAAGGCCTCGACGAGCAGCGGATACAGTGTGCCGAACAGGATCGTGAACCCGAAGAGCGTCATCAGGAGGTTGTTGGCCAGGATGAACCCCTCACGGGACGCGAGCGAGTCGAGGCGCGGTGCCGAAGCCACGGTGCTCGCTCGTACGGCGAACAGCCCGAACGATCCGAACACGATGACGCCGAGGAAGATCAGGAGTGCCGGTCCGACCACGGAGAGACTGAACGCATGCACGGATGCGATGACGCCGGAGCGCGTGAGGAAGGTCCCGAAGATCGTGAGGGAGAACGTGACGATCACGAGGACGAAGTTCCACGCCTGGAGCATCGACCGGCGCCGCTGGACGATCGCTGAGTGGATGAACGCTGTGGCGGCGATCCACGGGAGCAGCGCGGCATTCTCCACCGGGTCCCAGGCCCAGTAGCCGCCCCATCCGAGGACTTCGTAGCTCCACCAGGCACCCAGCAGGATCCCGGCGGTCAGGAAGATCCAGGCGACGAGGGTCCAGCGGTGCGAGCGGTCCAGCCAGACGCGACCGACTTCGGATCGGAACAAGGCGGCGATCGCAAACGCGAACGGAACGGTGAAGCCGACATACCCGACGTACAGCAGTGGCGGATGGACCGCCATCAGGATGTGATTGGCAAGCAGCGGGTTGGGCCCGATGCCGTCGAGTGGCGCCACGGCGGTGCCAACCGGGAGCCACGACGTCGCGGCACAGAACCCGTTGGCAACTTCGGTGCACACCTCGAAGGGGTTCGCTGCGGTTGCCATGAGTCCGAACCAGAACACCGCGACGGCTCCCATCACGGCCAGAGCGAGCACGCCGAGTCCATCTCCGGACTTGACGCTCCGCCACACGAGCCACGTGAACACCGACAGCATGAGTCCCCAGAGAACGACACTCCCGGCGAGTGCAGCCCATCCGGCAGCCAGCAGGAATATGACGGGGGTTGCGAGCGCCGTATTCTTCGCCACGTATGCGATCGAGAAGTCGTGGGCCAGGATCCCGATTTCGAGGAGGCTGAACGCAGCCACACCACCGACGGTGAGACCGATAACCGGGATCTTGAGCCGTGACGGATCCGGGTTCGGCGTTCGGGAGACCCTCCATCCCTGGACGGTGAGCGCCACTGACGAGACCAGAGCCACGAGGATCGACGCATAGCCGGTGAGAGCGATCACGCCTCGTCCGATCCGTCGCCGGTTGGATGGTTCGGGTCGTAGTCGCCCTCATCAGACGTGTAGGTCTCGTCGTGTTTGACGAGCATCGTGTCCGAATGGAAGCTGGTGCCATCCCAGGTGCCTTCGACCACCACACCGATGCCCTCCTGGAACAGCTGCTGGGGCGCACCGACATGGACGACGGTCACCGATTCACGACCATCCGTCACGTCGAACGTAACACCGGCGGTCGTATCGGCGACGCTGCCGGGAACGACCTGCCCACCGAGCCTGAGCCGTCCGCCGTCCGCCGCCTGCTCGGTGAGTTCCGTTGGGGTGTTGAAGTAGACCAGACTCGAATTGAGACTGATCATGAGCACGATCAGGATGACGACGACGATCCCGGCCGGCACGATGAACTTCCAGTACCGCTTCATTCCGACCTCTCAATGCTCTGTCGGGCCCGGTTGATTCGTAGTGCAATGGAGCCGGCGTACAAGAAGAAACTTCCGTATGCGACCCCGTATGCGAACGCAACCCATCCCCACTCGGTCATGGTCTCGCCCCCAGTTCGGGCACGACGACGGCTTCACCGGCGACCGGCTGATCGGTCGAGTGCTCGATCTCCGTGAGTTGGTCCTCCAGATGAGTGAGTTCGATGCGCTTGATCATCAGGGAAATGTAGATGATGGTGAACGCGACCACACCGACGATGAGTGTGATGAGCATCAGCGGCTCCTGGATCGCCGGACTGTCCGGACGCACGATGGACGGCGGCTGGTGGAGCGTCCTCCACCAGACGACGGAGAAGTGGACGATGGGGATCTGAACGGCCCCGAGGACACCGAGCACCGAGGCCCGCGATGCCCGGGCAACGGGATCGTCGGTGGTCCTCCGCAGCGCCAGATAGCCGAGGTAGACGAAGAACATGATCGCGGTGAGCGTCAGCCGGGCGTCCCACGTCCACCAGACGCCCCATGTCGACTTTCCCCAGATCATCCCGAGCACAAGCGTCAAGCCCGTGAAAAAGACACCGATCTCCGCGCTCGCCGCGGCGATCCGATCCCATCGGAGATTCTTGGTGAGGAGGTAGGTGAGGCTGCCGACGAAGGTCATGAAGAAGGCCACATAGGCGAGCCACGCGGCAGGAACGTGGATGTACATGATGCGCACGAGTTCACCCTGAACGTCGTCCCTCGGACTGATCATCGAAAGGGTGAACGCAACGACGAGCGAGAGCGCAACTGCCGCCCAGGGCCACCACCGGATTCGCGTTTGTACCTTCATCACGACTCCTGCAAGGGTCGGGCCGTTAGCACCCCGATCATCGCCACCACAATGACGACGGCAACCATCATGGACACCCACGAAACAATAGCGTGGCCGTACCGCAAGCCGTCGTAGGACTGGGTCGCTCCGAGTAGCAGCGGAACGGACAATGGGGCGACGAGCAGGGGGACGAGCGCGGTCCCGGCAGTCGTGCTGTTGACGATCGAGGCGGTCAACGTTCCGAGCAGCGCGAGGCCGACCGCGACGACCAGGATCGTCACAGCGAGCCAGATCGGTGCGAGGATCTCGATGTTGTAGAGACCGACAGCGACGACGCCGACGATGCTCTCGAACGCCAGCAGAAGGATCGCCGAGGAGACCGTCCGACCGACGAAGCCGGCCGCGGGATCGAGGCCGAGGAGCGACGAGGCATCCTGCTGCGGAAGCGTCTCCCTCGACGCCTTTCCGACGGCGACGAGCACGCCGAACAGCATCACGATCACCCAGTACATGCCGGCACCGATCTCCCGAAGCAGGCTCGCGTCGGTGCCGATGGCGAGCGGTACGAGGAGGAGCGCGAGTGCCCCGAAGGGGATCGTGACCCACAGCACGTCGCCTCGGCGGCGTTCCCTGAGGAGGTCACGGTGGACCACGGCGCGCACCTGATGCCAGAAGCCGGTCGTCACGAGAGCGTCCCCCCAACGAGTTCGACGCTCCGATGCGCGATCGCGTTGATGCGGTCGCGGTCGTGTGAGACCACGATGACGGCGCCGCCTTCTGCCGCCTTCCGCTCGATGAGGCCCTCCACCAGGTCGACGGCGTCACGGTCGAGCGCAGAGTGCGGTTCGTCGAGGAGGAGCAGGGAGCGGTCGATCATCAACTCTCTCGCGAACTCGGTGCGGCGCTGCATGCCGTGGGAAGAAGCACCGGCGAGCCGGTCGGCGGCTCCGGCCAACCCGACCGCGGCGAGCGCTTCGGCGGCTCTATCGAGCGGTATGCCGGCGACCCGAGCTGCGTACTCGAGGTTCTCGACGAGGCTGAGTTCCGGGAAGATCCCGGGGACATGTCCGATCATCCCGATCCGTCGGCGCACGTCGTACCGTTCCGACGACGACAGGTCCGCCCCCAGCACGGTGCCCGTTCCCTGAGCGGGCCGGATGAGCGTGGCGATGAGGCGGAGCGCCGTCGTCTTCCCGGCCCCGTTCGCGCCGAACAGTCCGACGACTTCCCCGGCGTCGATCCTGAGGTTGATGTCCCGGAGGAT
>JAUVNV010000180.1 GCA_030599515.1 Acidimicrobiia bacterium | reverse complement strand
TCTTGTGGCGCTACGACGTCCACACCCATTGGTAGGCGATGCCCTGGCTCACATCTGAGTCCGGTTCGTGGCCGACCATCGTGATGCTCCCGTCGAAGAACGCTCCTGTGGTCTGGACGGCGTCAACGAAGACCCCATGCGGATCGAGCACCAGGTCGTAGCGGATCCCGTCGTTGGTTGCCAGCAGCACCACGTCGGCGTGATTAACCACGGGTCCCGGCACGTGGCCGATGACCAGCATGCCGTGTGGAGTGACGATCAGGTCTTCGACCCCGTACATCGCAGGCGCGCTCTCGTCGCCTGATGATCCGAACGGTGCCCTCACGCCGAGATCCACCGCTGTGAAGGTCTCTCCATCGGTCGAACGCCAGACGGCGCCGGCGGCGTCATCCAGGAATGTCAGTCCACCCACGTACAACGCGCCGTCGAACTCGGCGAGCGGCTCGTACGGGTAATGCCCGGCGGGGAATTCGGATCCAGGGACCTGGGTCCAGGTGACCCCATCCGCCGAGGTGAGCACGGAAGAGACATCGGCCTGGCCGACCTCCGTCCCGCCGACCTCCGTCGCGCCGATCGCCACGTACTCGTCGCCGTACCGGGCGACGGCAGTCAGGGCAATCGTGATCCCGGTCTCATCTGAGCCGAACCGAGCGAAGCTCTCGCCACTCTCGCTGCGGAAGACCGCTCCGTCGTCTGTGTAGACGAGCAGAGCGCCATCGCTACTGATCATCGCTGTCGGGTGGGCGGTGGGTTCGGCACCCGCCGAATCCAGCGTGATCTCGTCCCAGTGTCGTCCGTCTTCGGACCGCCAGACAACAAGGCGAGACTCCATCTCCGGGGTGTTGATGCCGCTGGCCATGTTCCCGACGGCGTAGAGGGCGCCGTCATACTCCGTGACGAGTCTCACATAGGACTCGACGAGCCCTGCGGGTGGTGGAACCGTCATCGGCGGTGTCGCCGTCTCCGGCGGCAGGTCGGAGGGCTCGTACGGTACGGCGAGGGCTTGATGCCACTCTGCCCCATCCTCTGAGATCCAGACGCCGTCCATGACTGCTGCGGCGACCAATCCGAAACTCGTCGCTTCCATGTCCTCGAATTGCACGAACGGGTCGAGCGACTCGACCACAGTTCGCTCCCACGTGCCTTCAAGCAGTGTGACGCCGGCAGGCGGGGCGGCCGGGGCGATCTCTTCGACACCGGTTCGGGTGAGCAGAGCAACACCTCCGATCAGCACGAGGACCGCGACTGCGGCACCTGCCGCGATCGAGAACGCCCGCGACCGTCGTACGGATGTGGGCGGGGTCGTCAGCGGCTTGAGTCGATTGAGTGAGGTACTCATAGTTCCTCTCCTCTCCACGATCGAGGCGCTGGAGGCCTGCACCATGTGTGGCTCCAGCCGAAGTGCATCCGTGTCCGGTTCGGGGTTTGATCGCCGGAGCAGTTCCTCGATCTGGTGTTCGTTCAGCACTTCGGCTCCTTGGCAGCGGTGTCCCTTCCGGACCTGCTATCAGGCATATGTCCGGTCGTGCGGAGCGCTTGCCGCATTCGCAGGAGAGCCCGATGCACCCTGGCGTCGACCGCCGACTTCGAACAGCCAAGGATCTCACCGATCTCGGCATGTGTCAGTTCCTCCCAGTACGCGAGCCGGAGGAGCTCCTGGTCCTTGCGACGAAGCGAGACAAGCGCGTCCAGAGCGGCCTGCTCATCGAGATTGCGCAGCACGACCATTTCCGGCTGCTCCGGGCTCACCTCTCGTTGCCGCCCCAGTAGCGCAATGAGACGACCGAAGCGGCGGGTGCTGCGATTGCGATTCCGCAACACACCGTGAGCAACGCCGTAGAGCCAGAGTATCGCCTCGCCGTCGGGTGGCACGACATCGATGCGGCGCCATGCAACTGCAAAGACCTCATCCGCGGCGTCGGGAGCCCCATCCCGTCCGATACGGCGAGCGAAGTACGCGAGCACGTCCGGGTGGTGGCGTTCGTAGAGACGCCGGAACTTCAACTCGCTGGCTGGGGCGCTCACCGCACCCCCCTTCCTGCCTCCCTACACGAAGTATGTCCGGTTTGGCAGGGTGCAGGCGGGGATTTCGCGATCGTTTGTGCCTACGTACACGAATAGGGCCGCCGTAGGCACAAACGACGCTGTCCAGACGATCGGCGGACTACTCGTCGGCGAGGGCCGAACAGATCGTCTCCGTCATGAGGCGGGCAACCGTGTAGGGATCCGCGTTCGCGTTCGGGCGGCGATCCTCGATGTATCCCCTCTGTTCTCTGGCGGTCTGCCACGGGATCCGAACGGACGCTCCCCGGTTCGACACGCCGTACGAGTACTCGGTCCAGGGTGCCGTCTCATGCAGACCCGTGAGTCGTCGTTGGATCCCTGCCCCGTAGTTCTCGACGTGCTCGTCCGCTTTCGTCCCGAGCGCCTCGCATGCGGCGATGATCGGTTCGTACGACTCGCGCATCGCCGCGGTGGAGAAGTTCGCGTGCATCCCCGCCCCGTTCCAATCGCCCTCGACGGGCTTCGGGTTGAGGTGAGCGGAGATGTCGCAGTCTTCGGCAAGTCGGTAAAGCAGCCACCGCGCCATCCACAGGTGATCGCCGACCGCCACCGGGTCGAGTGGTCCGATCTGGAACTCCCACTGTCCGATCATCACCTCAGCATTGGTGCCGGAGATCTCGAGTCCGGCCTCGAGGCACGCCACCGTGTGGTTCTCGACGACATCGCGCCCCCAGATCTCGTCTGAACCGATGCCGCAGTAGTAGCCGCCCTGGGGAGCTGGGTAGCCGCCGATCGGCCATCCGTGCGGGCGTCCATCTTTGAAGAACGTGTACTCCTGTTCGAGGCCGAACCACGGATCCTGATCCTTGTACTTCTCGTAGGTCTTGACACAAGCTGCTCTGGTGTTCGATGGGTGCGGCTCCATGTCCGGCGTGAGGACCTCGCACAGCACCAACACGTTCTCATTCCCCCGGATTGGATCCGGTCGTACGAGGACGGGACGCAGGACGCAGTCCGACAGTTCTCCCGAGGCTTGCTCCGTGCTCGATCCGTCGAATCCCCACAGTGGTGGTTCCTGTCCGGATGCCACGATCTTGGTCTTCGACCGCAGCTTCGATGTCGGTTTCTGTCCATCGATCCAGATGTACTCGGCCCGGTATGGCATTGCCCCTCCAGTGATCCAGCGTGGATGGCGAGGAGCATGCCACATCCCCCTCACCTCCGCACGCACCCGACTGAGAAACCTACTTCTCCGCTCGATCCGTGAAACGTCGACCGAGCAGGATCGGGACCGCTTGTGTGACGGCGAATGCACCCGTGACGAGCACCACGACCACGACCATCAGCCAACGCTGCCACTGCAGGTCGTCGCGGATCGCCGTGACGACTGCAGTCGCCTCGCCGGCCGTCGAGGCGTACGAGTCGAGCAGTCGTTCGGCTTCCTCCAGTTGACTCTGGAGGCCCGCGAGATCGTCGGTGATCTCGGCAGTCGCAGCGCCGAACGCCTCGAAATCGGATGCGAGGGACGCCAGCGGCACGGCCTGCGCACGAAGCTGTTCCGGTAGGTCGTCGATCGCATCGGTGAGTTCGGCGACAGCCTCGTCAAACGGCACCTCGGGCCCGTAGTCGACCCCGACGAAGCTGAGTACGCGCAGCGCATTGTCGATGATCTCGGCGGTGGCCTCGATCGCCGGCATCGCGTCGACAACGGCATCGAGCGCATCGGGTACGTCCACGGTGACCACCACAGTCGTCTCGGCGATCACCGTTGCGGCGTCCTCGAACGTCGCCGCGGCCAGATCCGCCGAAGGCACGAGCGTGTCGAATGACTCGCTCACGATTCCCAGCGTCTCCGCCGCAAGCGCGATCGTCTCGTCGGCGGCCTCAACGGCTGCCACGGTGACGGCGAGCGACTGGTCTGCCGACCGGGTCAGGGTCGTCACGACGACGATCCCGAGGATCCCGGCGATCAGGGACGCGACAAGCCCCCCGATCCCGAGGATCGTGAACAGCCGTCCGAGCCGTTGATCGTCCCCGGCGAGTGCCGAGAGACGGTTCATCCGAACTCGATGCCCTGCGCCAACGGGAGTTCACCGGACCAGTTGATGGTGACGGTCTGACGACGCATGTACGCCTTCCAGGCGTCGGAGCCGGACTCGCGTCCTCCTCCGGTCTCTTTCTCACCGCCAAATGCCCCACCGATCTCAGCGCCGGACGTCCCGATGTTGATGTTCGCGATGCCACAATCGGAGCCCATGGGGGACAGGAACGTTTCTCCTGCTTGTACCGAATCCGTGAAGATCGCGCTCGACAGTCCCTGCACGACACCGTTGTTGATCTTGATCGCCTCTTCGACGGTGTCGAACTCGATGAGGTAGAGGATCGGGGCGAACGTCTCGATCTGCAGGATCGGCGCGTCGACCGGCATCTTGATGATCGTCGGCTCCACGTAGTGGCCGGGACCGTCGATGACGCCGCCTCCGTAGAGCAACTCCCCGCCCTGCTCCAAGGCGATTCCGACGGCGGCCGAGAAGTTCGAGACGGCTACCTCGTCGACGAGCGGTCCCATGAGATTCGCATCGTCGAGTGGGTCACCGATCTGCACCGTCGCGTATGCGGCGACGAGCCGTCGAGCGATCTCATTCGAGATACCGCGCTGCACGACGAGCCGGCGCAGGGACGTGCATCGTTGACCCGCCGTCCCGACGGCGGCAAACACGGCCGCCCTGGTTGCCAGGTCGGGATCTGCATCGTCCATGACAACCATGGCGTTGTTGCCGCCGAGTTCGAGGAGCGATCGGCCGAGACGCTTCGCCACGGCGACACCGACTCTCTCGCCCATGTCGCACGATCCGGTCGCTGAGATGAGGGGCACCCGTCGGTCGTTGATCATGACGTCACCGACCTCGGCGCCGGAGCCGACGAGCAGACTGAACACGCCTTCGAAGCCGGAACCCTCCATCACCCGTGCCGCAAGCTTTGACGTTGCCACCGCAGTCAGCGGCGTCTTCGATGACGGCTTCCAGATCAGCGTGTCGCCTCCGACGGCGGCGATCATGGCGTTCCACGCCCAGACGGCCACCGGGAAGTTGAACGACGTGATGATCCCGACCGGGCCGAGTGGCTGCCACTGTTCGTACATGCGGTGCTTCGGCCGCTCCGAGGCGATCGTGAGCCCGTAAAGCTGCCGGGAGAGACCGACGGCGAAATCGGTGATGTCGATCATCTCCTGAACCTCGCCCTCGCCCTCGGCTTTGATCTTGC
>JAUVNV010000085.1 GCA_030599515.1 Acidimicrobiia bacterium | reverse complement strand
TTAGAGCGCTGCACGAGGCCGACATCGAGGTGATCCTCGACGTCGTGTTCAACCACACGACCGAGGGTGACCAGGACGGACCGACCTACTCGCATCGCGGGATCGACAACACCACGTACTACCTGCTCGAGGACGACCGCAGGTACTACCGGAACGATGCGGGAACGGGAAACGTGATCAGGGCGGACAATCGGTTCGTCCGCACGCTCATCCTCGACAGTTTGAGGTACTGGGTGAGGGAGATGCACGTGGACGGGTTCCGTTTCGACCTTGCGTCGATCTTCACCCGGGATGCCGATGGTTCAATCGATCTCTCCGATCCGCCGATCATCTCGGCGATCAGAGCGGATCCCACGTTGCGTGACGTTCGGTTGATCGCCGAGGCATGGGATCTCGGCAGCTATCAACTGGGCCGTGCCTTCCCCGGGGCGTACTGGACGCAATGGAACGGCAAGTTCCGTGACGATGTTCGCAGCTTCGTTCGCGGCGATCGGGCGATGGTGCCGGCACTCATGCGACGGATATACGGCAGTGATGATCTGTTCCCCGACACGTTTCCCGACTCGTACCGCCCGTACCAGGGAGTGAATTTCGTGACCGCCCACGACGGCTTCACGCTGTACGACCTCGTCTCATACAACGAGAAGCACAACGAAGCCAACGGGCACGACAACATGGACGGCGCCGATGACAATCGTTCATGGAACTGCGGCTGGGAAGGTGACGCCGACGTTCCCGACGAAGTCATGGAGCTCCGCCAGCGTCAGGCCGAGAACTTCACGGCGATCCTGATGCTCTCCAACGGGGTCCCGATGTTTCGGATGGGTGACGAATTCCTCCAGACGCAGGAGGGGAACAACAACCCCTACAACCAGGACAACGAGACGACCTGGCTCGACTGGACCCGCCTCGCCAAGTACTCTGCGAACCCTGGGCTCGCAGGGTCGTATAGGTACCTTGCCAGCCCACAGTTCGCAGGTCCCCCGCCTATTCGCTGATCCTCTACGTCTCGTCCTGGATGCTGCGGATCAGATCGTCGACTGCCCGGTTGCCGACCGTCTCGCCGTACCGGCGGTCGAGGAGTTCGCGCATGTGGTCGATGATCTTTTCTCTCTCCTCGTCTTCGGTCATCGTCGAGGCTGTGAGTACTTTCGATCCGTCGAGCCACGGCTTGGAGTCCGATGCCCACGGGATCAGGATCAGCCAGGACCACACCGTATTGCGGCCTGAGACGGCGGTCCTACGGACGGCTCCGACGCATGAGTAGGGGAGAGGTAGCCATCCCATCGTTCGGATGAGATCGCGGCCGTCCGGGAGGGGAGAGATATCGTCCATCGGTCCTCGATTCGTTGCGGGAGCGGACACGGTACCGGGATGCCGGGCTCAGTGGAACGGTCAAGGTCAGCGAGCAATGAGGACGGGGCGGCGAGTCGCCGCCCCGTCGATCTTGGAGAACCCACGCCCGCTCGGAGTGGCTCGCCGTCCGCTCCCCCCGTCCCGGAGGGGACCTCCGGGTCCGTGCGGCTTCGAGCGCGCTTCGAGTGTTCACGCCTCTCGCGTGGGGTCATGATGCGGCATGGCGTCCGATTTCGCTATCGGGGTTCTCCCCGATGCCTTGCGGTGTCATCGGGCCGGACGAAGCCCGTGTCGAACGCCAAACGTGACAACTCGTGACGGCTGGCGATGCCGAGCTTCTCGAAGATGTGATGCATATGGGTCTCGAGCGTCTTCACCGAGATGTCCATCCGTGAGGCGGTCTCGCGGTAGGTGTATCCGCGGGCGATGAGATTCACGACCTCGCGTTCTCTCGGCGTGAGTTTCTCGATGCCGGCCGCCTCGGCGATTTGCTCGTCGATGTCCAGGAGGTACCCGGCGACATCCGGCGAGACGGGTCGTCGTCCCGCAGCCGCTGCTTCGATGAGGTCCGGCAGATCGGGACCGAATGTGCCTTTCGTGACGTAGCCGTCGACACCGGCGTCCAGCAGTCGCAGCACGTCTTTGCGGACGGCGGAGACGGTGAACGCGAGGAAGCGAATGTCGGGGTGGGTGCGACGAACCTGGGTGACGACCGACGCCCCGCCGCCACCGGGGAGGTGTACGTCGAGCAGAACGACGTCCGGAAGGCGGTCGCAGATCATGTCCGCCGCGTCCATGGCGTTGTCCGCCTCGCCGACGATGTCGAATCGGTCCTCGAGATAGTGCCTCGCCCCGGCGCGGGCGACATCGTGGTCGTCAACGAGAAAGACGCGCAGTCGTTCGGTCATGGGCAACCTCCCGAGCAGATCTCGACCTCGGTTCCCTCGCCGACCGCGCTGGTGATGTGGACGAATCCGCCGACCGACTCCATTCTGTCGTGAAGGGAGTGGCGAAGACCGCGTCCGTACTCGGTCTGCTCCGGGTCGAACCCGACCCCTCGATCGCGAATGAAGACGTGCACGTGCCCTGCGACCACCTCCGCGTAGAGGTTGATCTCCGACGTTCCCGAGTGTCGGGAGGCGTTCGTCAACGCTTCCCTCGTGGCGTCGACTGCTGCAAGGATGGAGGGATTCAGCGGGACGTCTTCGCGAATGACCGCACGGATCTCGATTCCATAGAGGTCTTCGATCTCGTCGCGAACGGCGAGTAGAGCGGCTTCGAAGCCGGCATCCTCGCTTCGGCGGAACCGGTTGATCAACCGATCGATCGCCCGCTCCTCGCTGCGTACGAGATAGCGGACACGTTCCGGATTGTCGGCATCGGTTCGGATGACCTGCAGGGTCTGGAGAACCGAATCGTGCAACTCGTTCGCGAGCGCGAGGCGCTCCTCCTGACGGGCGCGTTTGGACCGCTCTGCTTCGAGAGCGAGGTCGGCCTCCCGGCGGAGAGCGTCGTTGCGCCGCAGGGTGTCGATCGTATAGCCGAAGATCACGGCGAAAACGATGAAGACGAGTGCGCCGGTGGTCTGGATCGGCGTGCGTCCGGTCAGGAGGAACCCGACGACCTGCTCTGCGGCAAGCACCACGGCAGCGGCGACCGCGAGTCGCATGCCCCCGGCGAACGCGGCGACGGCCAGCCATGAGATCGGATATCCGCCGTGGAAGAGATCGCCGGCCCCCGAGACGAAGGAGGCACCCGCCACGAGGAGGGCAACGACACCATCGATCGCGACGAACTGCCACGTGCGCAAGATCAAAGGGTTCCTGGCAGAGCGGACTGTGACGAACGTCCACACCCCGGCGAGGATCTCCGCCCCGGCCACGATCACAAGATTCGCTCCGTCATCCGTGAACCACGTGATGATGACGAGCAGTGTCATCCAGACGAATCCGAGAACCCGCACGTAGAGGACGAGTCTGACGAGCGTGGTCTCGATCTCGGGTACCGGTGGAGGTCCGTCGTCACGCTCGGTCATGGCGCAACGGTACCGCGCGGATCCGGACCGGTCGACCGGGACCTCAGACGTTCTTGAGCATTTCGACGAGCGGAGCGAAGGTGTCGAGCTTTGCGAGCACCTCATCCGGCGACCCCGAAGGAAGGGGGAGAACAGCCCGGGTCACGCCCACGGCAGCGAGCGAGCGAAGGGCCGCACCATCGGGGGTGGCCCGGGCGCCGAACACGCCAAGCGAGATCGACGCGGAATCCCGGCCCGCGGCGCGGAGGGCGTCGTGGAGGGAGTCGACCTTCGTCTCGAACTCGTGTCTGCCCGCGATCGGCATCCACCCGTCGCAGAACTCGGCGATGTCGCCGAACGTCTTCGGACCGGCGCCACCGCCGAGCACGATCGGTGGATGGGGCTTCTGGACCGGCTTCGGCCACGACCATGACGGCTCGAGGTCGACGTGGTCACCGCGGTACTCGGCCACGTCCTTCGTCCAGATCTCCTTCATCGCGAGAACCTTCTCGCGAAGGATCGCCCGCCGCTCGAGATACGCGATGCTGTGATCGGCCATCTCTTCTTTGTTCCACCCGTATCCGATACCGAAGATCACGCGTCCGTTCGAGATGACGTCGAGCGACGCCACCTGTTTCGCCAGCCAGATCGGATCCCGCTGAGCGACGAGTGTGATCCCGGTACCGAGGACGAGCCTCTCGGTGGTCGCGGCGATGGCGGCGAGCGCAACGAACTGGTCGTGGGTCCGCCCGTACATCTCGGGGAGGGGCGGGGCCCCGGCGGTGCCTCCCCAGGGGGTTGTCCGCGACACGGGGATGTGGCTGTGCTCGGGGAGCCAGAGGGACTCGAAGCCCCGTTCCTCGACGGCTCGGCCGAGAGCGACGGGTTGGATCGTGGTGT
This sequence comes from Acidimicrobiia bacterium, assembly GCA_030599515.1. Taxonomy (GTDB): domain Bacteria; phylum Actinomycetota; class Acidimicrobiia; order Spongiisociales; family UBA5794; genus JAHEEL01. The sequence continues at coordinate 5,041 of JAUVNV010000085.1, read as the reverse complement.
CGGTTGCGAAGATTGAGACGCCGATGTGCATCCCCCGAGGCTACCCCAATCGAAACCCGGGGTTCTCTGCGTCCTATTTGACGCTGTGTTCCTATTTGACGCCGTCAGCCCGCCGTATGGAACGACTCGTGGTGACCGGTCCCCTACGATCCACGGTATGAACAACTCGGAACGACCCATCGCCGTCGGCGTCCAGCTTCCCGAGATCGAGTGGCTCGCTCGGTGGCCCGATCTGCGCGACCTGTCGCTCGCGATCGAAGACCTGGGGTTCGACTCCATCTGGGTCGGCGACCATCTGTTGTACGACACTCCGGACGGCCCCGCCGCTCCTTGGGAAGCCTGGTCGATCCTCGCGGCAGTTGCAGCCATCACCGAGCGGGTCCAACTCGGACCGCTCGTCGCCGCGACGAGCTTTCACAGTCCGGCCATGCTCGCCAAGAAGGCCACGACGGTTGACGAGATCTCGGGTGGTCGCCTCATCCTCGGCCTCGGTGCCGGGTGGAACGAGGTCGAATACCGGGCCTACGGGTTCCCGTTCGATCATCGGGCGAGTCGCTTCGAGGAAGCGTTCACGATCATCCGCACCTTGTTGAGAGAAGGCGAGATCGATTTCGACGGCGAGTACTACGCGGCCCGCGACTGCCAACTCGTGCCCCGGAGCCGACCGGAGGGACCGCCGATCATGATCGGATCGATGGGGCCGCGAGTGCTGCGAGCGACGCTGCCATACGTCGATCTCTGGAACACCTGGCATGCGTGGCATGGGAACACCCCGGAGGGTTTCGAGAAGTTGAACGCGACAATCGGCGACGCCGCTCGCGATGTTGGGAGGGATCCGTCGGAAATCGGCCGAACGACGGCGCTCTACTGGCAGTTCTCGGGCGGCGGTGGAAGGCGTCAAGGCGACACCGACCGGCACACGGCGGATCCGAGGAGCGGCACGCCGGAGGAGCTCGCCGACGTGCTTCGTTCCTACGCCTCGCTCGGGGCCGACCACGTTCAACTCGTCCTCGATCCGATCACGATCGACTCGGTCGAGCAGGCGGGCCGGGCTCTCGAGTTGCTGGCCTGAGTAGAAGCGCCGCGACCGGTAGCGTCGGCCCGTGCACACCCGGGTCCTGACTGCGCTGCTGGCTGCCTCACTCGGGTGGGGCATGGCCGGCGTTGGAACCCGATTTGTCTTCGCTGAGGGCGTGACGACGTTCACGGTCATCGTCGTTCGCATCTTGACGGCTACGGCGGCCGTCCTCCTTGTTTGGTTGGTGAAGGGCGGCGGCATCACCCGATCTGCGTGGCGGGACGGAGCCGTCATCGGGGTGTTGCGTATCGGGCTCGCTCCGATGCTTTTCATCTCCTCGCTGCAGTACGTTTCTGCCGGCGTCGAAGGCATCTTCATCACGATCATCCCGGCGTCGACGGCTGCATTGGCGGCCGTTGTGCTGCATGAGCGGCTCGGCAAGAACCAGATCGTGGGGCTGGCGATCGGCCTCGTTGGTTCGTTCCTCATCGTTGCGTTCGGCGACTCCGGAATTGGCGGCGATGGGGGCAATGTCCGGATCGGAGCCATGTTCGCTCTCGGGGGCGTCGTCGCCGGCGCATCCAGCGGCGTGCTCAGCCGCAAGTACGCACCGAGACATCGCACGACCGAACTTGCCATCCCGATGTTCATCTCAGGGGCGGTGGTGGCCGTGATTGCCGGCCTGGTCCTTCAAGACATCGACCTCGCCGGGGTCAACACAACATCGTGGATCACCCTCGTCGCCCTCGGAGTGGGCAGCACCTTCCTCCCGTTCTTCGCAACGCTGTTCGCCTCGCGACACACATCGGCTGCGCGAGTCGCCCTGACGGGCTACCTGGCGCCCGTCGTAGGCGTCGTAGCGGGCGTAATCCTGCTTGACGAGGTATTGACCGTCCCGATCATCGTCGGGGCGGTACTCGCTCTGGTCGGCGTTGCGGTGGCCGGCAGGGCGCGCCGTCGTGATCGCGTTGCGGCGGCGTAGCCGGCCTTTCGGCTACCAGGTCTTGCGCCACACGTTGCCGTGATAGGCCTCGGTGAATCCGACGGACTCATAGAACGCATCGGCGGATGCATCGTCACCGGTGTCGACGAACACGTCCGTTGCTCCGAGCTCTTTCAGTCGTGTAATCACCTCGATCACCAGTGCGTGCGCAAGCCCGCGGCGACGGTGCTCGGGGTGGGTGCACACCGGTTCGATGATGCCCCGCCGGTTGCGTTCGTCGTAGGTTCCGCCGACGTGAGCGGTGAAGGTGCCGTCGGGAATCTCTGCAACGAGGTTGAGGTCGTGGCTGAACGTTGGTGATTTCGTCATGAACGAATCGAGCGCCGTTGCGGTGTGGAAGTCTGTGCTGAACCCGGCGTTGATGACATCGGCCATCCGCCGGGCGATGTTGGGGTCGCTCGCCCGGGTCGACCTCAACACATATCCGTCGATGTGGGGAGTAGGCCGGAGATACTGATCGCCGAGGCGGAGATGTCGCGCCATTCCGCCGGACTCGAGCCGAATCCAGCCTCGATCGATGAGCACCCCTTGGCGTGCTGAGTCGTAGTTGAGTGCGAACGTCGTGATCACTCGACCCTTGCCGCTCTCGCCGGGAAGCGACAGGCGGTCCTCCGCCCACGCGAACATGTCCGATTCGAGATACCGGAAGTCCGGGTGGACCTGAAGGTGGACGTCACCATGGCCTTCGGGGTGTGCCGCACCGACGATCAGGCCGGACGATTCCCAGATCCTGATGACCTCGCGCAGACGCCGAACGGGGACCGGGCGCTCCCGATGGAATCGCCAACCTTCCCAACGCCGATTCTCCCAAACGAACCCGGGTGGAGTGATCGGGTAGGTGTCCAGGATGAAGTCGCGGATGCGCCACCAATCATCATCCGTTCGCAGTGCCCGTGACGTTGTGTCGAGAAGCATCGTTGGAACCACCGATCAAGTATCGCAGATGACAGCGAGACTTGAGGGTCCACATCCTTGGCCGAGTGTTTTCGGGCGAGACACCACAGGTCAGCCGCGATCTGCAGCAGCTTCGGATCGGTTCGCTGCCTTCAGTATCCGAGCGTTGTCGATCGTGTAGACGGCGAGAGCGATCCACACCAGTACGAATCCGAACCACTCGCCGCTCGATACGGCCTCGCCGTAGACGACGACTCCAAGCAGGAGTTGCAGGATCGGAGCGATGTACTGAAGAATCCCGAGGGTCGAGAGCGGAATACGTTTGGCCGCCGCTCCGAAAAGGACGAGCGGGAAGATCGTGACCGCACCTGCAGCGATCAGGAGCAGTGTGGTGGTCATGGAGGTTCCGAGAGCTCCGTCCCCGTTGCCTGCGAGCACCCCGAGGTACACGAGTGCCGGCACTGCGACGAAGGTGCTCTCCATGAACAGACCCTCGATCGGAGGTGCCGCGGCGTGCCGTTTCTTGAGCAGACCGTACGTCCCGAATGAGAATGCCAGGACGAGCGAGATCCACGGCAGTACCCCCGACAGGATCGTCATCCCCGTGACGCCGACGACGGCAATGCCGACGGCGACGCGCTGGACGGTGCTGAGATGCTCCCTCAACACGATCACGCCGAGCGCGACCGACACCAGGGGGTTGATGAAATAGCCGAGAGATGCCTCAACGATGTGGCTCGTCGTGATCGCCCATACGAAGACGCCCCAGTTGATGGAGAGGAGGACACCCCCGGTAAGCGCCGTCGCGACCGTGCCGGGCGTCTGGTACGAGTCTCTGAGCACGCCGAGGTGCTTCCTGCCGACGATGATGAGGAACAGGAGCGGTACCGACCACACGATCCGATGAGAGAGGAGTTCGAGGGCGGGGACAGAGTCGAGGGCCTTCCAGAAGACCGGGATGAACCCCCAGAAGGAGAAAGCCGCAACGGCCAGCCAGATCCCCTTCCGTTGTTCCATGAGACCTCTCTCCTCGACCGCTCAGTGTCGCAGACCGGGTACCCCTATCGGCCCTGGGCCGGGTGATGCCGACGAGTGGAGGTCTATCGTCGCCGGATGGATTCCACGATCGATACTCTGCTGCTGCTCGCTCTTCCCGCGTCGGGCAAATCGGAGCTCCGCCGGTATCTCGCTCACCTCGAGCCGGATATTGCGAAACAGGACTTCCACCTGGGACCGATCGTCCAGCTCGATGACTACCCGTACGTACACCTGATGCGACGGATCTCCGAGGAGTTGTTCTTCATGGGGGAGCCACCGATCTTCTTCCCGACACGAGTCCGGGCGTTCTCGAATCCGTGGGATTGGGGAACACTGATCCATCTCCTCAACGAGGACTACGCGATGCTCGGGACCGCGCGGCCGCGTCCGGAGTCGGCAGCGCAATGGCTCTTCGACCGTCTCGACCGGGCGAGGGAGAAGGTCGGCACCGCTCCGGCGCTGCAGCACCTCGCGCCCGGCGTTCGAGACCGCCTCGCCGTAACGCTGGAAGACGAAGTGGCCGCCCTGTGGACGGAGCTTGCGTGGGCCGGTTCGTCGTGGCGGGGAGGCGCCACAGTGGTTATCGAGTTCGCCCGGGGTGGACCGGCCGGAGCTGAGATGCCGCTGCATCCTCCGCTCGGTTACGCCTACTCCCTCGCGGAACTATCCGACGACATCAAGAGGCGGGCGTCGATCCTCTACGTGTGGGTCACGCCCGAGGAGAGCCGTCGCAAGAACGCCGAGCGTGCGATGCCGGGCCGGGAGGGGGATGCGTCGATCCTCTTCCACGGTGTTCCGGAGGAGGTCATGTTCCGTGAGTACGGTGTCGACGACTTCGTGTGGCTCGCCGACAGGAGCGGCGGCGGCACGATCGCGATCGGTGGAGAAGAGGCTGTCTGGAGTGTCCCGGTCGCCTTCTTCGACAACCGTGCGGATCGCACGTCGTTCCTCAGAGCCGATCCGACCGCCTGGCCTGAGGATGAGGTCGCGGCGCTCCACGCGGGTCTCCGAACCGCATTCGTTCAGCTCGCGCCGTAACGGCCGGCATCTCCAATCCGCGGGCTCACAGCGCCACAGAGAACACAGCG